>JBOHUY010000139.1:0-11545 GCA_050735015.1 Candidatus Dormibacterales bacterium
CCGCAGAGGTGGAGGTGCTCCACGAGCAGCTTCGCGACGGCTCGCTGCTGGGACGGGGCGTCATGACGTGGCGGTGACGCGCGATCCCGGCGCGGGGGGGGCCCGGAGGTCAACCGCCGCTCGACAGAGAAAGCCGCACCGGGGTAATCTCTAGCGGTCCTTTTTCGCGGCTGAGAATCGAGTTCCGCTGATTGGAATTCAGAAGGAGTGGCGAGCTGTCCCGATCACGGCTGTCGAGCCGCGGCTGAGAGCCATGTCGCTGAAGGTAGTCGTGACAGACCACGTCTTCAAGGACCTCGAGATCGAGCGCTCGATGCTGGCCCCGCTGGGGGCGGAGCTCGTGCTCTCGCCGGCCACGGACGAGGCGACCCTGGTCGAGATGGCGGGGGGCGCCGACGCCATGCTCGTCTGCTACGCGCCCATCACCGGGGCCGTCGTCGAGGCGGCGTCCGGGCGGTGCCGGATCATGGCCCGATACGGCATCGGGTACGACAACATCCCGGTGGCGGCCGCGACTGCCGCCGGCATCCTCGTCACCAACGTGCCCGACTACTGCGTCGAGGAGGTCGCCGATCACACCGTGGCGCTCATGCTGGCCTCGGCCCGGAGGCTGCTGGCGGCGGCGACGGCGGTCCGCGAGGGCGGCTGGCAGGTCCCGCAGGAGGGTGTCAGGCGGCTCCGGGGTCGGCGTCTCGCGCTCCTGGGCCTGGGCAGGATCGGGCGTGAGGTGGCCGCTCGGGCGGCCGCATTCGGCCTCGAGGTCGACGTCCACGACCCCTACCTGGCGTCGGATCCCCCGGGCATGCGCCGGGTGTCGCTGGAGGAGGCGCTGGGGGAGGCCGACTTCGTCTCCCTCCACCTGCCCCTCTCGGCCGAGACCCGCCACCTGATCGGGGAGCGGACGATCGGGCTCATGCGCCGCGCCCCCGTCCTCGTCAACACGTCGCGGGGCGGGCTGATCGACCTGGCCGCGGTCACGCGGGCCCTCGACGAGGGCCGGCTGGGGGCGGTGGCCCTGGACGTCACCGACCCCGAGCCGCTTCCGGCCGGCCATCCCTTGCGCTCCCATCCGCGGGCCATCGTCACCCCGCACATGGCCTTCTACTCGGCCGAGGCGCAGGACGAGCTCCAGCGCCGGGCGGGGGAGGAGGTCGTGAGGCGGCTCTCCGGCGAGCCGCCGCGGTGCCCCGTCAACCCCGAGGTGCTCAAGACGCGGCCCTGACACGAATTTGAAGGAGATGTCGATGGCGGACCAGCCCTGGAAGACTCGTGACTACTTCGTAAGCCCGTGGAACTACCAGCCCCAGGTGACGGGCTCCTACGCCCTGCCCGCCAAGGTCCAGGTCCACGACGTCACCCTCAGAGACGGCGAGCAGCAGGCGGGCATCGAGTTCCAGCCCGACGAGAAGGTGCGCATCGCCGAGAAGCTCGCCGAGGCGGGCGTGCAGCGCATCGAGGCGGGGCTGCCGGCCGTCTCGCCGGCGGACGCCGAGGCCGTCCGGCGCATCGCCGCCGCCGGGCTGCCGTCGCGCATCTACGCTTTCAGCCGGTGCATGGTGGACGACGTCAAGCGCGCCCTCGAGACCGGGGTCGAGGGCATCGTCATGGAGATCCCCTCCAGCGAGCACATCATCGAGCTGGCCTACCGCTGGGAGTACGAGAGGGCGATCGAGCTGACCATCGAGTCGACGCGCTTCGCCCACGAGAACGGGCTCGCCGTCTCCTTCTTTCCGATCGACTCCACGCGGGCCGACATCACCACCTTCCTCAACATGATCGAGCTGATCGCGCGAGAGGGGCACATGGACACCCTGGCCCTCGTGGACACCTTCGGGGTGCTCTCGCCGGAGGCCGCCGCCTTCATGGCGCGCAAGGTGCGCGAGCGCATCGATGTGCCTCTCGAGGCCCACTTCCACATGGACTTCTCGCTCGGGGTGGCCAACACGGTCATGGCGGTCGCGAACGGCGTCGAGACCATCCAGGTCTCCGTGACCGGCGTCGGCGAGCGCGCCGGCAACACGCCCCTGGAGGACACCGTCATGGCCCTCAAGACCATGTTCGGGGTCGAGACCGGTATCGACATGAGCAAGCTCTACGGTCTTTCCCGGCTGGTGCGCGAGATGGCGGGCGTCCCCGTCCCCCCCAACCGCGGAATCGTAGGCGACAGGCTCTTCCACGTCGAGTCGGGCATCATCGCGACCTGGGTCAAGAACGTCGGTAGCGAGCATCTGACCGAGGCCTTCCCGTTCCGGCCCGAGATGGTCGGCCAGCGAGGGCCGGAGGTGGTCCTGGGCAAGGGCAGCGGCCTCGACTCCGTCCTCATCTGGCTGGACAAGCTGGGCTTCGGGCCCGCCGGCGAGGAGGAGATGATGGCCATACTCCAGGAGGTGAAGGCCCGCTCGCTCGAGCGCAAGGGCCTTTTGGGCGAGGACGACTTCGCCGCCATCGCGGAGTCCGTCCTCAAGCGGCCGGCGCGCGCGTGAGGCACGGCGCGGGGCGGCCGGATTGACGCCCGCCGCCCGGGAGCCGGCCGCCTACCGGGAGCTGGCCCAGGTCAGCTTCCTGGGCCTGCGGCTCAACGTCCTCGACCTCTCGCGTGAGATCTCGCCCGAGATCCCCGTCTACCCCGGCCATATGAAGGTGGCGGTGTGGGACCACCTGACGCACGCGGAGTCCCTCTTGAGGATCGGAGAGACCTCCTTCCGCGGGTACGCGGTCAAGGGCATCGCGCTCTGTGACCACGATTCCACGCACATGGACGCCGTCTCGCACTTCCAGCCCGACCGGCCCGACCTTGGCATCGACGCGGTGCCCATCGAGACTCTCTTCACGGAGGCGGTCTGGATCGACGTCTCCGATGTGCCGCCGCGGACGCACGTCACGCTCGACCGGGTCCGCCGCGCCATGGACGGGGCCGGCCTGGAAAGGCTCCCCGCGGGGGGATCGCTCCTCTACTACACCGGCGCGGCCCGGCGCTGGAGCCAGCCCCTGGCCTACGTCAGCCAGTACGCCGGACTGGACGGTGAAGCGTCCCGTTGGATTCTCGACCAGGGCGTGGTCAACGTGCTCACGGACGCCATCTCGACGGACAACCCGGCCGACACCTCCTATCCCAACCACACGGCCCATGCCGAGTACCTCGTCAACCACACCGAGATCGTGGCCAACATCGAGAGGATCCCCCTGCACCGGGGGTTCTGGCTCCTCGTGGCGCCGCTGCGGCTGGTCGGGTGCACGGGGTCGCCGTCCCGGATCTTCGCCCTCTGGCGGGCGTGACCGGCCCGCGGGACGAAGGACCCCCCGAGGCAAGGGAGGGGGGCTGGATCGGGAGGCGGCTCAGGAGGCGGGAGGACCCGCCCCTCTTGACGGGGCGCGGCCGGTACGCGGCCGACCCGGCACCGGCGCGCCTGGCGCACCTGGCGGTGCGGCGGGCGGGCGTCCCGGCCGCGACGGGGTTGTCCGTGGACGTCTCCCGCGCGCTCGCCATGCCCGGCGTCCTGGGGGCGTGGCGGGCCGGCGAGTTGGGCCTCGCCGACCCCTTCATGTCCGATCCCGGCCTGGAGCCGCCGCTCAAGCGTCCGGTCCTGGTCGAGGGGGCGGTCCGCTTCGAGGGCGACGCCGTGGCCGTCGTCGCCGCCCTGGGCGGGTACCAGGCTCAGGACGCCGCCGAGGCGGTCGACGTGGACCTCTGTCCGGGGCCGCTTCCCCGGCCCCGGACAGCACCTCAGGAAGTCGGCTTCGGGGACCTGGAGGCGGCCTTCGAAGGCTCCGCCGTTCGCGTGCGGGCGAGCTTTGCGATGGCCCGGGTCTGCGGAGCGGCCATGGAACCCAGGGCCGTGCTGGCGGAGTGGCTGCCCGACGAGGAGCGGCTGGTCGTCCGCGCCTCGGTGGGCTGGGTGCACGGGCTGAGGGACGTCGTGGCCGCCTGCCTGGGTCTGCGCCCCGACCAGGTCGTGGCCCTGGCGGACGACGTCGGGGGCAGCTTCGGGGCCAAGAATTTCGCCTACCCCGAGTACGTAATGGCCGCCGCCGTGAGCCGCATCCTGGCCCGGCCGGTGCGGTGGACGGCGGGCAGGTGGGAGGACGGGGTGACCACCGGTCAGGCCCATGGGGCCGACATCGACGTCGAGGTCGCCGCGGATGCCGACGGCCGCCTTCGCGGCCTCCGCGCGGCGGTCGAGTGGCAGGCTGGCGCCTACCTCATGCGGGGGTCCATGCAGGACCGCAACGTCGCCGGTCACGTCCTCTCCGCCTACAAGGTGCCGGCGCTCAGCGTGAAGACGATCAAGGCCGAGTCGGCCTCCGCGCCCACGGCCTTCATCCGGGGCGGTGGCAGGCCCATCGGCAACTTCGCGATCGAACGGGTGATGGACCGGCTGGCGCGAAGGCTGGGCCTCGACCCGGTCGAGGTCCGCCGGCGGAACCTCGTCGCTCCCTCGGAGATGCCATACGCGACGGGCCTCGCGTCCGCGGTCCTGGACGGAGGCGACTTCCCCCGCCTCCTGGAGATGGCCGTGGACCGCCTCGGCGTGGGGCGGGTGCGCGACCGGCAGCGGGCCGGGGAGCCGCTGGGCGTGGGCGTGGCCATGTGCGTCGAGTCCACGGGGTTCGGTCTGCCGGAGACCTCCCGCGTCCTCGTACGGCCCGACGGGCGGGTCGAGGTGGTCGCGGGCACCACCCCCCAGGGGCAAGGGCACCGGACGTTCGCGGCCCAGGTCGCGGCGGACCGGCTGGGCTGGCCCATCGAGCTCGTCCAGGTGGTGGCCGGTGACAGTCGCATGGTCCCCGCCTCGGCCGTGACCGCCGCCAGCCGCAGCGCCCTGGAGCTGGGCAACTCCGTCGCGCTCTCGTCCGCCGCCGCCCGGCGGCGGCTCCTGGAGCTGGCCGCGGAGCGGCTGGAGGTGGCTCCCGAGGACCTCGTGCTGAGCCCCGCCGGCTGTGGCGTGCGGGGCGTGCCGGGGACCCTGGTCCCCCTCTCGGAGCTGGTCGGGGAGGGCCTTCAGGCGACCGAGGCGTGGGACTCCGGGGGCAAGGTGGCGTGGGCCTCGAGCTGCCACGCCGCCGTGGTCAGGCTCGACCCCGAGACGGGGTTCGTGAGCGTCCTCCGCTACGTGATCGCGCACGACTCCGGGCGGCCCATCAACCCCTTGCTCGTCGAGGGCCAGCTGCACGGTGGCTACGCGCACGGCCTCGGCTACGCGCTCTTCGAGGAGGCCGCCTACTCCGACGACGGTGTCTTCCTGAGCCCGAGCTTCCTCGACTACGCGATCGTGAGCGCGCCCGAGATGGCGTGCGAGCCGGAGCTCCTCCACATCGAGACGCCCAGCGCCCAGAACCCGGAGGGATTCCGGGGCGCCGGCGAGGCGGGCACCATCGCCGTGCCCGCCGCCATCGCCAACGCCGTCGAGGACGCGCTCCACGCCCGGGGGTGGCAGGCGGCGGTGGACGCCGTGCCCATCACACCGGAGCGCCTGTGGGCCCTGATCCGGATGGCGAGTGCCTGAGGCGCGTGGGCACGAGCGCGCCCAGGCGCGCCTCGGCCTCGGCCGAGATGCGGGCGCCCTCGGCCTCCACCCCTCTGACCCCGGGCAGCCCCATGAGGGCGGGGCGGATGGTGTGGGCCATGGTCAGGGGCCGGTAGGGGCATCCCGTACACATGCCGGTGAAGCGGACCCGGGCCACCCCCGACGAGGAGACCCCCATCAGCCGCAGGCCTCCCGCGTGCGATCTGAGACGGGCGTCGAGCATGGCGACGCCGTCCTCGAGGCTCTCGGTCAAGGCCGTCCGGCCCGGGTCTGTGCGCGCCGCGAGGCGACGTCGACGCCCATAAGGCCCGCGAAGTTGAGCCCCAGGATCTTCGCTTTGTCCTCGCGGGTGATCTGTGGGTACCCGTACCCCGACCTCAGGTCCTCCGGGATCTCGAGCTCCATGAACGCCTTGAGATACGGGGCCGGCCCGCCTTGAAGGGCGGCCTCCGAACCCCACAGCAGCTTGTCGGAGCCCACCTCCTGGAGGAGCCGGCCCAGCCTTTCCTGGGTCAGGCGGGGGGCGATGACGAAGTAGTTGATGTTCCCCGAGAGGGCCAGGTAGACGTTCGGGAACCGGGCCGCGATGGAGACGGTCTCCTCGAAGTACGGGAGGGCGAGGTGATGGATGACGAACTTCAGATCCGGGAAGTCGCGGGCCGGCGCCTGGAGGTCGAGCGGGCTCAGGTCCTCGACGTTCTGCATCCCGAAGGGCAGGCCCTTGTGGAACTGCACGACCTGGACGCCGAGCTCGCGGCACCTCTCATAAAGGGGATAGGCCAGGCTCTCGTCGTCGCATCGCCAGCTGTGCGGGAGGTGGCCGTTGTAGAACTTGATCGAGCGGGCTCCCATCTCCCGGACCTGGCGCTCCAGCTCCTCGAGAGCCCCTTCCAGCCCGCTGTAGACGGGGTCGACGCCCCCGCAGAAGATGACCTGGTCGGGGTAGGCGAGGGCCATGCGGTGCTGCGCGGCCACGGGCGCGAACCAGTCCTTGTACCAGTCGAAGATGGGCACCACCTGCGCCATCGCGAGGTCGGTCGGCGCCTGCACGAAGACCATGTCGTAGAGCTCTTCGACGGGCCAGTTGCGGGCGTAGTCGAGGCTGTTGGCCCGGGGGTCGCGGACGGCGTCGCCGAAGGCCAGCATGAGGTCACGCGAGTAGCGGGCGTCGGGCCGGTCCTGCCTCAGGTTGGCGTCCGAGAGATCGTGCACGTGGATGACGCAGTCGAACACGAAAAGCCCGTCGATCAACCGGCACACCTCCTGACCTTGGTGCGGCGCCCGGATCACCCGCACTCGGGAGCGGAGGCCGCCGAAAATTATAGCCGGGGACCCTCGGCGCCCCGGGAGCCGGGGGTGGTGGCGTGAGAGGGGATGGCCAGGTTTTCAGGCCCGCGCCCGGGCGCGTCCAGTGGGGCTACTTCGACGCCGCGCTGGCCCCCGTCGGCGCCGTCGACTCGGGCGAGGTCTTCACCGTCGCCTCGGTCTCGGGCCTCACCTACGAGCCGGAGCCCGAGCGCTACCTGGCCCCCGAGGTGCGCGCCATCTTCGCCTCCGAGGCCGAGAGGGGGCCGGGGCCGCACCTGGTCACAGGCCCGATCGAGGTGCGGGGGGCGGCGCCGGGCGGGGTCCTGGAGGTGGACATCCTCGACGTGCGGCTGGCGAGCGGGCACGGCTACAACGTCATCGACCCCGTGCGCGGGCTCTTCGGGGGCCGGGTCGCCGCGCCCGAACGGGTGATCATCACGATCGACCAGGAGGCGGGCAGGGCCGAGGTGCTGCCCGGGGTCACGGCGGCCTGCCGGCCCTTCTTCGGCGTCATCGGCGTGGCTCCCCCCCCAGGCTGGGGACGGCTGGGGACGAGGGAGCCGCGCGCCTTCGGCGGCAACATCGACAACAAGGAGCTGACCGCCGGGGCGCGGCTTTTCCTCCCCGTCTTCGTGCCCGGGGCTCTGCTCGGGGTGGGGGACGGGCACGCCCTGCAGGGCGACGGCGAGGTCGACGTCTCCGCCCTTGAGACGGCCATGGAGGGCGACCTTCGGGCCGTCTTCCGGCCCGAGCTCTCGCTCGAGTCGCCCGTGGCCGTGACCGAGAGCCACTTCTTGACCATGGCCTTCTCGGCCGTGATCGACGAGTGCGTCTCGCGCGCGGTGGGCGACATGATCACGCACCTTCAACGCCACTGCGGGATCTCATGGCACGACGCCTACCGCCTGTGCAGCCTGTGCGGAGATGTGCGCGTGACCCAGGTCGTGAACGACCAGAAGGGCGTCCACTTCATGCTCCCCCTGGAGCTTTTGCGCCAGCTCCCGGGCCGCCTGCCCTTCTGTGACTGAGGTGGGAAGGGCGCGGGCCGGCCTTGTCGTCTGCGCCGACCGCCTACCATCTTTCTCAGCGGTTCACTTAGGAGGTTCGAACATGGAACTGGAGAGAAGAAGGGTGGCCCTACTGGCCGAGGACCTCTACGAGGACCTCGAGCTCTGGTACCCGTACTACCGCCTCAAGGAGGCGGGGGCCGAGGTCACGGTGGTCGGCAGCGGCCGCGCCGAAACCTTCACCAGCAAGCACGGATACCCCGTCAAGCCCGAGCTCACCGCCGAGCAGGCGCATGCGTCCGACTTCGACGCCGTCGTGATCCCGGGTGGATACTCCCCCGACCTCATGCGGCGCAAGCCGGCCATGGTTTCCTTCGTGAAGGAGATGGACGCCGCCGGCAAGACCGTCGCCGCCATCTGCCACGCGGGCTGGATGCTGGTCTCGGCGGACATCGTGAGGGGGCGCCGCGCGACGTGCTTCTTCTCGGTCCGCGACGACCTGGTGGCGGCCGGCGCCGACTACGTGGAAGGCGAGCCCGTGGTCGTGGACGGCAACCTCATCACGTCCCGCTCACCCGCCGACCTGCCCGACTTCTGCCGGGCCATCATCGGCCGCCTGGCCCGCCGGGAGGCGGCCGTCTGAATTTTGGGAGGCTCCATGCAAGTCATCGACCTACACGCCCACGTGACCCCGGAGCGGTTCAAGGCCGCCGTCCGCGAGAAGGGTGAGTGGTACGGACTCGGCTCCAGGGTCGGCGAGCTCCAGTTCCCGGGCTTCCGCATGCCTCCGGAGGAGCGGGTGGCCGAGATGCAGCGGCTGGGCGTGGACGTCCAGATCCTCTCGCCCAACGTGGGCTTCTTCCAGTACGACCGGGACCTGGAGACGACCAGGTCCATCGCGCGCGAGTGTAACGACGAGATCGCGGAGATGATGGCGCGCTACCCGGGCCGGTTCGGGGGCCTCGCCACGCTGCCCATGCAGGACGTCCCAGCCGCCGTCGCCGAGATGGAGCGGGTCATGCGCGATCTCAAGTTCCAGGGCGTGGAGGTCGGGGACCACATCAACGGAGTGACCTGGGACGACCCCGGCTTCCGTCCCTTCTTCGAAGCTGCTGAGAGCCTGGGGGCGATCGTCTTCTTCCACCAGAGCGGCCCCACCGTGGTGACGCCCCGCGTCGGCCGCTACCACCTGAGCAACGCCATCGGCAACCTCACCGACCGGACCATCACCTACGCCTGCCTGGTCTACGGAGGGGTGATCGACCGCTTCCCGCGCCTCAAGCCGCTGCTCGCGCACGCGGGCGGGTACACGGCCTTCGGGGCCGCCCGCATGGACAAGGCGGCCGGGCTGATGGAGGAGGGCCTCGGCCGGCTGGCGGCGCCCGAAGACCCCGTCCCCGGCTACATCTCGCCGCTCGACAGCTCGCCGGAGGGCGCCCACCGCATGGAGAAGGCCCCCAGCTCGTACCTGGGCGCCTTCTACTACGACTGCTGCACGTTCACCGGGCCCACCCTGCGCTTCCTGGTCGACACCGTGGGCCTCGACCGGGTCGTGCTCGGAACCGACTACCCGGCTCCCATGGAGCTCCTCGACCCGGTCAACTGGGTCAACGGCCTCGACTGCCTGAACGCCGGGGAGAAGGAGGCCATCCTGGCCTCCAACGCGGCTGCGCTGCTCGGGTCCTGAAACCGCGCGGCGAAGGCGCGTGCCACTTCCCAACCCCTTCGACTTCACGGGGCAGGCGGTCGTTGTAACGGGGGCCTGCGGCGGGCTGGGCAGGCCCATCGCGCTGGGGTTCGCCGAGGCGGGTGCCGACCTCGTGCTGGCGGACGTCGACGCAGGAGGTGCCGAGGAGCTCGCCCGCGAGGCCCGGGAAAAGGGCGGGCGGGCGATCCCCATACGCGTCGACGTGCGCGAGCCCGCCGACCTGGAGGCCATGGTCGAGCGGGCCTTGAGCGAGCTCGGGCGCATCGACGTGCTCGTCAACCTGGCCGGGGTGATCCTCCGCCAGGCCGCGCTCGAGCGCCCCCTCGAGCGCTGGGACCAGGAGGTCGACATCAACCTCAAGGGGACCTGGCTGGCCTGCCGGATGGTGGCGCCGGTGATGCTGCGCCAGGGACGTGGACGCATCATCAACTTCTCGTCAGGGGCGGGCTTCCACGGGTTCTCCGGGTACGCCGGCTACACGCCCTCCAAGCACGGCGTGGTCGGCCTCACCAAGGTCCTGGCCATCGAGTGGAGCGCCAGGGGGGTCAACGTCAACGCCGTCGCCCCCGGCTTCACCGACACACCCCTAAACGCGGACGTCCTGGGCGATCCCGACAAGCTCCGGGCGACTTTGAGCCGCATCCCGGTAGGCCAGGTCCTGCCCGCCGACTCGCAGGTGGGGCCGACCCTCTTTCTGGCTTCCGAGGCCGCACGCTGGATCACGGGGTTCACGCTCAGGGTGGACGGCGGCTTCAACGCCACCTGAGCCCGGCGGGCACCTTCTCCCCGGCGCTGGCCGGGACCGTGAGCCGGGGCAGGACGAGCGCGCTCGCCAGCCCCAGCCCGGCCAGGGCGAGGAACCCGGCGCCCGCCCCGCCCCTGATCAGGAAGGCGAGGCCTAAAAGCGGCGTCGCCACCACCACCCCCACGTTGCCGAACATGTTGACGAATCCGACGGCCGCCGTCGGCCGCTCGGGCCGCGCCACCGCCGCTTCGTTGAAGACGAGTCCGAAGGGCAGTCCCGTCGCGAGGCCGAGCAGCGCGCTTCCCAGGACCGGGAGGGAAAGGCCTGCGGGTCCGACCACGAGCACCATGCCCACGGCGGAGAGGCCGACGCTGCACAGGACCAGGCCCCGAGTCCATTCCGGGCGCCGGCGCTGGAGCCAGCCTCCCAGCGGTCGGCTGACGACGCCGACCAGCAGGATGAGAGAGGCGGCCAGGCTCGCCTGCCCGAGCCCGTAGCCCTTCCGGGTCAGGAAGGGGACGGCCCAGCTGGAGGCGACCATGGCCACCCCCATGGATCCCATGTGGATGACGGCCAGCCTGCGGAGGAGGGGGTTCCCGAGTGAGACGAGGGCGCGCACCCCGGTCGCCGGCGTCCCCGCCGCCGGCCTCGCGGAGGGCGCCAGTGCGAGGCAGCCGAGTGCGAGCAGGCAGACCACGAGGGCTGTCGCGTAGGGGGCGCGCCAGGACAGCACGGGCACAGCCCGCGGCACTATCGCGATGGCGAGGCCGCCGCCGCCGATGCCCATGCCTCCCAGCCACCCCTGGGCCAGCGAGGAGTCGCCGGCCAGCCGCAGGAAGCTGCTCCCGGCCAGGAACGCGAGGGCCGTCCCGAGGCCCATGCAGGTCCTCGCCGCCAGAGCCAGCCCGAAGCTCGGGGTGGCGCAGGCGGCGAGGTTGCAGACGAGCAGGATCCCGACCGCCAGCCAGCCAGCGCGCCGAGCCCCCAGGCGGTCGGTCCAGCCGCCGGCCGGGATCTGGGCCAGCGAATGGACGACGAGAAGGGCCGTGATGAGCACGCCCACGGTGGGAAGGCCGACCCCGTAGGCGGCGGCGAGGGGGTCCGCCACCCCGCCCACGTTGCTCGCGTTCCACCCCGCCAGGATGGCCAGCGCGCTCGCCGTCCCCACCACCGAGAGGGAGGCTCGAGCGGACGAGGAGTGGCGTGGCGCCGGACCCAGGGGGGCCCGCGGGGTCACGGACCGGCCCGGCGC
>JBOHUY010000140.1:0-3829 GCA_050735015.1 Candidatus Dormibacterales bacterium
GGCCCCGGCCGCGCCCAGCAGGTCGCCCGCCACGTGCGCCAGGACCGCACGCACATTGAGGTCGGAGGCGGAGGCGCGCAGGCGGACGGCCAGGTACGCGTTGGCGGCCACGGCCAGGGCGCCCGCCACCAGCACGACCTCGCCGTGCACGGGCTGGGGGTGAGCCAGGCGGCGGGCGGCCTCGGCCAGGATGGCCGCCACGACCACGGCCAGGATGGCGGCGTTGGCGAGCGCGGCCAGGATGCCGGCGCGGTTGTAGCCGTACGTGCGGCGGTCGTCGGCGGGCCGCTCGGCGAGGCTGAGGGCGAAAAGCGCCAGCCCCAGGGAGACGGCGTCCGCCAGCTCGTGGCCGGCGTCGGAGAGGAGCGCCAGCGAGTGCGACCAGGCCCCCGCGCCGAGCTCGAGGCAGAGGATCGCGAGGGTCAGCCCCACGCCCACCGCGAGCCCGCGGCGCGGCCCCGCCCGCCCAGGGCCTCGATCACGCGCCATCGAGAACCAGCTTAGCCTTGGTCCCGCGCGCCCTCCAGGAGCAGGTCGAGCCGGTACCCGATGCCCCTCACCGTGGTCACTCGCAGCCCGCTGCCCTCGAGCTTGGGGCGCAGCCAGGCGACGTGGACGTCCACCGTCTTGGGCTCCCCCACGAACCGCGGCCCCCATGCCGAGGCCAGGATCCGGTCCCGGCTGAGGGCGGTGCCCGCCCCCGCCACCAGCACCCTCAGGAGCTCGAACTCCTGGGGGGCGAGGTCGACCTCGCGGTCCCCCAGCGTCACCCGCCGGGCGTCGGAGTCGATGGACAGCCGCCCCGCACGCATGCGCCGGGGGGCCGGCTGCCGCCGCTCCTGGGCGCGCAGGAGGGCGCGGACCTGGGCCGCCACCAGGGCGGGCGGGGAGCCGCCGGGGAGCCAGGCGTCCGCGCCCAGCTCGAGGCAGGCGGCCGCCCCCCGCTCGCCGTCCCCGACCGCGAGCAGGGGCCCGGCGGTGATCCTGCGCGCCCCCGCCACCATGGGCACGGGGTCCTCCCCCTCCACCACGAGGACGTCCAGCTCGTGCTCGTGCTGGACCGCGGCCGGCCGCCGGTGCCAGGCCAGGCGGACGCCGGGCAGCTCCCGGGTCAGGCCGCCGACGAGACGGGCAGAAGAGGAGAGCAGGACCACCAGGGGAGCAGGCCCGGCGTCAGTACTTGGAGACGTTCAGCTCCTCCACACGGCCGGTGACCAGGTAGACGACGCGCTCGCAGACGTTGGTGGCGCGGTCCGCGATCCGCTCCAGGTTGTGCGTGACCCAGATGAGGTAGGTGGCCTCCGGGATCAAGCGGCGGTCGGCGGCCATGGCCGAGAGCAGCTCCGAGTAGGCCTGGTCGTAGAGGGCGTCCACCTCGTCGTCCTCCGCGCAGAGGGCGCGGGCGAGGGCCGCGTCCTCTTTCTCCAGCGCCCCCAGCGTGCGCGCGACCAGGGAGCGGACGCGTTCGCCCATCTCCAGGATCACCGCGGGCACGGCCAGCTGCGGGCCCGGGCCCAGCATCAGCGCGACCTTGGCGATGCCCTCCGCGTGGTCGCCCATGCGCTCCAGGTCGGCGAGGACGTAGAGCGCCGCCACCAGGCGCCGCACGCCCTCCGGCTCGGACGTCGCGGCCAGGCGCGCGCTGATCTCGTCCTCGAGCTGGTAGCGGAGGCGGTTGACCTCGACGTCGCGGCGCACGACCATGTCCGCCAGCACGAGATCCCGGGCGGCCAGCGCCGCCAGCGCGTCGGACAGCGCCGACTGCACGCGGACGCCGAGCTCGGCCATGCCGCCCTCCATGCCGGTGAATGGTACGGGGCGAGGCAGCGCCGCCCCCGGGCGGCCCTGCCGGTTGGTACCCTCGCCCCCGTGCCGGAGGGCCGCCCCCGGTCTTAACGACCCCTTTACCCAGGCCGCGCTAGGGTCCTGGCGGAGGTGAGGAAATGAGGCTCAGCATCATCCCCCAGGAGAGGCGCTTCTACGAGCTCTTCTCGAAACAGGGCGAGCTCGTCGGGGAGGCGCTCTCGGAGCTCTTCAAGGGGCTCTTGGAGGGCCGCTCCCGGCATCCCCGCCTGAGGGACCTGGAGCACGACTGCGACGACGTCACGCACGAGATCTACAACCTCATCAACAAGACCTTCGTGACGCCCATCGAGAGAGAGGACATCTACTCGCTGGCGTCCTCGCTGGACGACGTCGTGGACATGGCCGAGGAGATCGCCGACAAGGTCGACCTCTACGGCGTGACCCAGGTCATGCCGGCGGCGCGGCAGACGGGCGAGCTGCTGGCCGCGGCCGGCACCGAGATCTCCCGCGCGGTCTCCGACCTGGAAGGGTTCAAAGACCTCGAGAGGAGAAGGCTCGAGATCCACCGGCTGGAGAACGAGGCCGACAGGATCAACCGGGACGCCATCGCGCAGCTCTTCTCGGACGACCTCCCGGCCGCCTCGCTGGTCAAGTGGAAGGACATCTACGACCTCCTGGAGGCGACCATGGACCGCTGCGAGCGCATCGCCAACCTCCTGGAGGCGATCGCGATCAAGAATGCTTGAGGCGCTCTTGGTGGCGGCCATCGTGGTCGCCGTCGGCTTCGACTTCACCAACGGCTTCCACGACACCGCCAACGCGATCGCCACCTCGGTCTCGACCCGGGCCATGACGCCGCGGCAGGCGGTCGCCCTCTCCGCGCTCCTGAACCTGGTGGGGGCGGTCGTGACGGTGGTCTTCTTCCAGGCCAAGGTCTCCAACACGATCGCCAAGATCGTGGGCTACGACGTGACCCTGGTCCTGGTCCTGGCGGCCATGCTGGGCGCCATCACCTGGAACCTGGCGACCTGGGCTCTGGGTCTGCCCAGCAGCTCCACGCACGCCCTCGTCGGAGGCCTGGTCGGCGCCGCCCTGGCGGCGACGCACGGGCCCTCCGGCATCCACTGGGGCGCGGTCGTCACGGTCGTCCTCTCCCTCATCGTCTCGCCCCCATTCGGGTTCGCGGCGGGCGCCGTCTTCATGACCCTGCTCCTGCTCTCCGTGCGGCGGCTGCGCCCGGGACCCCTCAACAGGACCTTCCGGGGCCTGCAGGTGCTGACGGCGGCGTTCGTCTCCTACTCGCACGGCTCCAACGACGCCCAGAAGACGATGGCGGTGATCGCCCTCGCCCTCCTCGCCACCCACCACATCAGCCACTTCTTCATCCCCATCTGGGTCGTGGTGCTGTCCGCGGCCGCGATCGGGTTCGGCACCTACGCGGGCGGCTGGCGGATCATCCGGACGCTGGGCTGGCGGATCTACAAGCTGGAGCCGGCGACGGGCATGGCGGCCCAGCTCATGGGGGCGGCCGTGATCCAGCTCGCCACCCAGGTCGGCCTGCCCGTCAGCACCACCCACGTGGTGACGGGCTCGGTCATGGGCGCCGGGGCGCCCCAGCACCTCTCCGCCATGCGCTGGGGCCTGGGGGCCAACATCGCGCTCGCCTGGGTCCTCACCATCCCGGTCGCGGGCGCCCTGGCCTGGGTCGCCTTCGCGATCCTGCATACCGCCGGCCTCCCCTAACCCGAGTTTGAAAATTTGAACTCGACTCGTCCCTACCTTCGTATTGGGACGAGGTCAGGCCGCGGCGGCCGGTGAGACCCGGAGGACGGGGTTGCCGAGGCGAATGCCCAGGGCCCCGAGAATGGCCTTGAGCTCGGCATCCAGCTCGGTTGTCTGGACCACGGTCGCGTTCTCCTCCCAGGTGTGCTCGACCGCCTTCAGCCGGCCCAGCTGCTCGAGCGCCCAGGGGATCGAGGCGTGCAGGCTGGCGGCCCGCAATTTCTGCTCCAGGGTCTTGGCG
>JBOHUY010000141.1:0-7673 GCA_050735015.1 Candidatus Dormibacterales bacterium
CCCCCTGGCACCACGGCCATCCCGTCCCATGGCCCGGCGGCGCGATATCGTGGGGCGCGAGATGGCGGGGTCCACCGCGGGAGGGCGCGTGCGGAGGCTCTCGGCCTGCGCCCTGCCGGCGCCCCGCCCGGAAGGGCCGGACAGGCGTCAGCTCCCCTCTGCCAGAGCTTCCCGCCTGCGGCGGGGCCACGCCCGGCGGTCCCGGGCGGCGTAGTCGTGGAGGCCGGGGCCTGGGGGCCGGCGGAGACGCTCTGGACGCCCTCGCCGGAGCGCGTGGCCTCCTCCCGCCTGCACGCCTACATGGGCTGGCTGGAGGCGGACCGGGGCCTTCGCTTCGACGGCTACGAGAGCCTTCGCCGGTGGTCCACGGTCGAGCTCGACGGCTTCTGGGGGTCGATCTGGGACTACTTCCAGGTCCAGGCCCGCCACCCCTACGGGAGCGTGCTCGCGGAGCGGCGGATGCCGGGGGCCAGGTGGTTTTCCGCGGCCCGCCTCAACTACGTGGACCACGCCCTCCGGGCCGCCCCCGACGCCCTCGCCCTCATCGCCCGGAGTGAGACCCGGGCCGAGATCCGGCTCACCTACGGGGAGCTGCGGGAGGCCGTGGGCGCGGCCGCGGCCGGGCTGAGAAGCCTGGGCGTGGGCCCCGGCGACAGGGTCGCCGCGTACGTCCCCAACATCCCGGAGACGGTCGTCGCGTTCCTCGCCACCGCCTCTTTGGGGGCGGTCTGGTCGAGCTGCGCGCCGGAGTTCGGGGTGGGCAGCGTGATCGACAGGTTCGCCCAGATCGGACCCAAGGTCCTGATCGCCGCCGACGGCTACGTGCACGCGGGCCGCAGGTTCGACAGGATGGAGACGGTGGCCGCCATCGAGGCTCGCCTCCCGACCGTCGAGCGGACCGTCCTCATCCCCCACCTGGACCCCCGTCCCCCGACCGGAGGGCTGCGCGCGGCCGTGACCTGGGAGGCCCTCTTGTCCGGGAGCGGGCCCCCGGAGAGCGAGGCCGTCGCCTTCGACCACCCGCTCTGGGTCCTCTACTCGTCGGGGACCACCGGCCTTCCCAAGGCCATCGTCCAGGGGCACGGAGGCATCCTCCTCGAGCACATGAAGGCGGTCGCCCTGCACAAGGACGTCGGCCCCGGCGATCGCTTCTTCTGGCAGACGACGACGGGGTGGATGATGTGGAACCTGCTCCTGGGCGGCCTTCTGGTGGGGGCGACCGTCGTCCTCTGGGACGGCAGCCCTTCGCACCCCGGCCTGGACGTCCTCTGGCGGATGGCGGCCGAGGTCGGGGTGACCTTCTTCGGGACCAGCGCGGGCTTCGTCCAGGCCTGCATGAAGGCGGGGGTCGAGCCCGGCCGGGACCACGACCTGAGCCGCCTGCGGACGGTGGGCTCGACCGCCTCGCCCCTGCCCCCGGAGGGCTTCCGCTGGCTCTACTCGGCCGTCAAGGAGGACATGATGGTGGCCCCCGCCAGCGGGGGGACCGACCTCTGCACGGCCTTCATCGGGCCCTGCCCGTCCCTGCCCGTGCGGGCCGGCGAGATGCAGTGCCGGATGCTGGGCGCCGCCATCGAGTCCTTCTCGCCCCGCGGCGAGCCGCTCGTGGACGAGGTCGGCGAGCTCGTCATCACGGAGCCGATGCCCTCCATGCCCACGTTCTTGTGGGGAGACCCGGACGGCTCCCGCCTGCGCGAGAGCTACTTCTCCTCCTATGAGGGCGTCTGGCGGCACGGGGACTGGCTCCGGATCACGCCGGCGGGGTCGTGCGTGATCTTGGGCCGCTCGGACGCCACCCTCAACCGGGGCGGGGTGCGCATGGGCACCGCGGAGTTCTACCCGGTCGTGGAGGGCCTCCCCGAGGTGGTGGACAGCCTGGTCATCGACACCAGCGTGGCGGGGAAGGAGGGCAGGCTCCTGCTCTTCGTGGTGGTCGCGGAGGGGGCGGCGCTCGACGCTGGGCTGCGGGCGCGCATCCTGGCCGCCATCCGAGAACAGCTCTCGCCGCGCCACGTGCCCGACGAGGTCCATCAGGTCCCCTCCATCCCCAGGACCCTGACCGGCAAGAAGATGGAGGTCCCCGTCAAGCGCATCCTGGCGGGCGAGGAGCCGCGGACGGCGGCCAGCGCCGACGCCATGCTCGACCCCGCCGCCCTGGGGCCCTTCGTGCGCCTGGCCGGGGCGCCCGGAGGCGGCCGCCCGTGATCGTGAAGCGGGAGGGCGAGGGCTGGAGCCTGATCGCCCAGGTCGACCACGGCGCCCACACGGGCGAGATCGCCCGGGCCTGGCGGGAGGGCCCTTTCGGGCCGGACGCCGTCTCCGACAGCCTCCTTCTCGCCGCCGCCCAGCACGACCGCGGCTGGCGCGAGTGGGACCTCGCCCCCGCCACCGACCTCGCCGGGGGGCCCCTGAACTTCACCCGCATCGACGAGGCCACCCACACCGCCTTCTACTCGGGCGCGGTGCAGGCCATCGCCGGCGAGGACGTGGGGGCGGCCTACCTGGTCAGCCTCCACGCTTCCGGCCTCTACGGCCGCCGCTTCGGCTGGTCGGGACTCAAGCCCGTGGACTGGACCGCCGTCGGCGAGGAGGGGGGGCGGCTGCTGGAACGAGAGCGGGGGGTGCGGCGGGACCTGGCCGCGCGCATGCCGCCCGCCGAGCTCGAGTTCGAGTCGGCCTGGCGGTCGTACATGCTGCTCGAGACCTTCGACTTCCTGTCCCTGCTGACGTGCTTCGAGGTCGACGCTGGGGGCTGCGGGCCGGTGCCGGCCGAACCCGGGCGGTGGGGCACGCTCACGATCCGCCACGACGGTCCCTGGGAGAAGGCGGTCGACCCCTTCCCCTTCGGCGGGTCGGAGCTCCGGGTGACCGTGCCCCGCCGCCATCTCGAGCAGGCCGACTTCCGAGACGCCCAGGAGCTGCGCGCCGCCCTTGAGGCCGCGCCCCGCCTCCAGCAGGAGACCGTCTACCGGGCCGTCCGCTGATCGCCCGCGGGGCGCGGCGCGGAGCCGGCCCCGCCAATTCCCTAGACTAGTCGCGCAGCCCCCATCCCCGCCCCGGGCCGGCGCGCTCGAGGCCCGGCGGTCCGCGGGGAGAGGCGACGGGAGGGCTCCTTGGCCGAGTCGACCGGTGGTGGCGGCGTGGGTGGAGAGCGGGCCGGGCGGCGTCCGTCGGGGAGGGGGCGCAGGCCGGGTGGCTGACCGCAAGACGCCGACGCGCCTGGACCCCCTGCTGGGGGCGCACAGGTTCTTCCGGCGGGGGCCGGTTTCCGCCGAGGGCTGGAGCCAGCTGGTGGCCAAAGGGCGCGGCTGGGAGTCCTTCTACCGCGACCGCTGGCAGCACGACAAGGTCGTGCGCTCGACGCACGGCGTCAACTGCACGGGCTCCTGCTCCTGGAACGTGTACGTGAAAGACGGCCTCATCACCTGGGAGTCCCAGGCCGTCGACTACCCCTCGACGGGGCCGGACATGCCCGACCACGAGCCCCGAGGCTGCCCCCGGGGCGCCTCCTTCTCCTGGTACACGTACTCGCCATTGCGCGTCAAGTACCCCTACGTGAGGGGGAGCCTGCTGGAGATGTACCGCCAAGAGCTGGAGGTATGCGGAGACCCCGTGGAGGCGTGGGCGGCCGTCGTCGAGGACCCCGAGCGGGCGCGCACCTACAAGTCGCAGAGGGGCAAGGGGGGCTTCGTCCGCTCCTCCTGGGACGAGGCGGCCGAGCTCATCGCCGCCGCCCACGTGTACACCGTCAAGCGCTACGGGCCCGACCGCGTGGCCGGGTTCTCCCCCATCCCGGCCATGTCCATGGTCTCCTACGCCGCCGGCACCCGGTTCCTCTCTCTGATCGGGGGCGTCATCCTCTCCTTCTACGACTGGTACGCGGATCTGCCCCCGGCCTCACCGCAGGTCTTCGGCGACCAGACCGACGTGCCCGAGTCGGCGGACTGGTTCAACGCCGGCTACCTCATCTTGTGGGGCACGAACCTTCCCATCACCCGAACGCCCGACGCCCACTTCATGGCCGAGGCCCGTTACCGCGGCCAGAAGGTGGTCGTGGTCTCGCCGGACTACTCGGACCACACCAAGTTCGCCGACCAATGGCTGCCCGCCCAGCCCGGCACCGACGGCGCCCTCGCCATGGCCATGGGGCACGTGATCCTGAAGGAGTTCTACGTCGACAGGCAGGTGCCCTACTTCCAGGACTACGCGCGCCGGTTCACGGACCTGCCCATGCTGGTCACGCTGCGTGAGCGCGAGGGCGCCCACGTCCCGGACCGCTTCCTGCGCGCCTCCGACCTGGCGCTCCCGCCGGGGCCGGGGCCGCGCCCGGCGGGTGCGGCGGCCGAGGTGGAGAACGCGGACTGGAAGACGGTCGTCCTGGACGGGGTCAGCGGCCGCCCGGCCGTTCCCAACGGATCGGTCGGCTTCCGGTACGGGGAGGGGATGGGGCGCTGGAACCTGGACCTGCGCGATATCCGGCCCGAGCTGAGCCTTTGGGGGCGCCACGACGCCCTCGTCGAGGTCGACCTGCCCCGCTTCGACGTGGGCGGGAGCGAGGGCGGAGGCAGCCAGCGGCGGGGGGTGCCCGCGATGCGCCTGGGTGGGCAGCTGGTCACGACCGCCTTCGACCTCCTCCTGGCCCAGTACGGCGTCTATCGGGAGGGCCTGCCGGGCGAGTGGCCCCGGGGCTACGACGACCCCGAGCCCTGCACACCCGCGTGGCAGGAGGAGATCACCTCGGTGGACGCGCGCGCCGCCGCCCGCATCGCGCGCGAGTTCGCGCGCACGGCCGAGCTGACCCGCGGCCGGGCCATGATCTGCATGGGGGCGGGCACCAACCACTGGTTCCACTCGGACCAGACCTACCGCACCTTCCTGAGCCTGCTCCTGCTGTGCGGCTGCGAGGGCGTCAACGGTGGCGGATGGGCCCACTACGTCGGCCAGGAGAAGGTCCGCCCCCTCACCGGCTGGCAGACACTGGCCTTCGCGCTGGACTGGGTCCGGGCCCCGCGCCACCAGGCCGCCACGCCCTTCTGGTACCTGGCCAGCGACCAGTGGCGCTACGACACCTTCACCGCCGAGGAGCTCGCCTCGCCCCTGGGCCGTGGCCTTTTCCGCGGGCGCCACTTCGCCGACTGCAACGCGCTGGCGGCGAGGCTGGGGTGGATGCCCGCCTTCCCGACCTTAGACCGCAACCCGCTCGACCTGGCCGAGGCGGCCGAGGAGGAGGGGCTGCCGCCCTCCGACTTCGTCCTCCGCGAGCTCCAGGAGGGCCGGCTCCGCTTCGCGTGCGAGGACCCCGACGCGCCCGAGAACTGGCCCCGCGTGCTCACGGTCTGGAGGTCGAACCTGCTCGGGTCTTCGGGCAAGGGCCACTAGTACTTCCTCAAGCACCTCCTGGGGGTGACGGGGGCGGCGGTCAGGGCGCCGGAGTCGCCGCCTGAGGTGCGGCCCCGCGAGGTGGCCTGGCGAGAGCCCGCCCCGGAGGGCAAGGTCGACCTTTTGACCACCATCGACTTCCGCATGACCGGCAACTGCCTTTTCTCGGACGTGGTCCTGCCGGCGGCGACCTGGTACGAGAAGAACGACCTCTCCTCGACCGACATGCACCCCTTCGTGCACGCCTTCAACCAGGCCATCCCCCCGCCCTGGGAGGCGCGCACCGACTGGGACGCCTTCAACCTCGTGGCCGCCGCCTTCTCGCGCCTGGCCGCCAAGCACCTGGGGGTGCGCCGGGACCTGGTCGCGGCTCCCCTCCTGCACGACAGCCCCGACGAGATCGCGCAGCCCATGGGCCGCGTCCTCGACTGGCGGGCCGGGGAGACCGAGCCCGTGCCCGGCCGCACCATGCCCCGCCTTGTCGTGGTGGAGAGGGACTTCGGGGCTGTGGCCGACCTCATGACCGCCGTCGGCCCCGTCTTGGAGGAGGCCGGCAGCGCCGTCAAGGGGGCGTCCTGGAAGCCTCTGCGCGAGGTGGATGAGCTGGCCCGCAAGCACGGGCGGGTGCGCGGCGGCGCGGCCGACGGGCGCCCTTCGATCGCCCGCGCCGAGCAGGCCTGCGAGATGGTCCTGGCGCTCTCCGGCACCACCAACGGCCGCCTCGCCATGGAGGGCTTCCGCTCCCTCGAGGCCCGCACCGGCCTCGAGCTCGCCCCCCTCGGCGCCCCCCGGGAGGGGGACAGGATCACCTTCCAGGACACGCAGGTCCAGCCCCGCACGGTCATGACCTCCCCCGAGTGGTCCGGCATCGAGGCCCACGACCGCCGCTACGCGCCCTTCACGATGAACGTGGAGAGGCTCAAGCCCTGGCACACGCTGACCGGGCGCCAGCACTTCTACCTCGACCACGAGTGGGTCCTGGAGCTGGGCGACGGGCTGCCCGCGTACCGTCCCCCCCTCAACTTCGGTCGCCACTACGGCGATCAGGGCCTCGGCGAACCGGGCCGGGCGGAGGTCACGGTGCGCTACCTGACGCCCCACTCCAAGTGGTCGATCCACTCCGAGTACCAGGACAACATCCACATGCTCACGCTCTTCCGGGGCGGGCCCGTGATCTGGCTCAGCCCCCAGGACGCGGAGCGCATCGGCGTCGCCGACAACGACTGGATCGAGTCCTACAACCGCAACGGGGTGGTCGCCTGCCGGGCGGTGGTGACCCACCGGGTGCCGGAGGGGGTCTGCCTCATGTACCACGCCAAGGACCGCCACGTGAACGTCCCCCTGACCGAGCTCCAGGGTCGCCGGGGGGGCATGGACAACTCCCTGACCCGGATCGTCTTCAAGCCCACCCACCTGGTGGGGGCGTACGCGCAGCTCTCCTTCGGCTTCAACTACTACGGGCCCTGCGGATCGCAGCGCGACGAGATCACGGTCATCCGCAGGCGCCGTTCGGAGGTCGTGTACTGAAGATGAGAGTCAAGGCCCAGGTGGCGATGGTCATGAACCTCGACAAATGCATCGGCTGCCACACCTGCAGCGTCACCTGCAAGCAGGTCTGGACCAACCGCCCCGGCACCGAGTACGTGTGGTTCAACAACGTCGAGACCAAGCCCGGACTCGGCTACCCGCGCCGGTGGGAGGACAACGACCGCTGGCGGGGGGGCTGGGAGCTCGACCACAAGGGCCGCCTGCGTCTCAAGGCCGGGAGCCAGGTGGAGAAGCTGGTCAAGATCTTCTGGAACCCGGACCTGCCCACCGTCGACGACTACTACGAGCCCTGGACCTACGACTACGAGACCCTCATCAGCGCCCCCCTCTCGGACAAGGAGCCGGTCGCCCGGCCCCACTCCCAGCTGACGGGCCGCCCCATGGACGTCCGCTGGGGCCCCAACTGGGACGACGACCTCGCCGGGGCGCCCGAGAACGCGGCCGCCGACCCCCTGCTCCGGGGCATCGAGGACCAGGTCCGGATGGCCTACGAGCAGGCCTTCATGTTCTACCTGCCCCGCATCTGCGAGCACTGCCTCAACCCCTCCTGCGTCGCCTCTTGTCCCTCGGGCGCCATGTACAAGCGGGAGGAGGACGGCATCGTGCTGGTGGACCAGGACAAGTGCCGGGGCTGGCGCTTCTGCGTCTCCGGCTGCCCCTACAAGAAGGTCTACTTCAACCATCGCACCGGCAAGGCCGAGAAGTGCACGTTCTGCTACCCGCGCATAGAGGCCGGACTGCCCACC
>JBOHUY010000142.1:0-7931 GCA_050735015.1 Candidatus Dormibacterales bacterium
CCCGCCGGTAGAATCCGGCATGTGATCCCCCCCTCGGGACCCCGGTCGCGCCGAGCCGGCCGGGCGGCCCCGAGAGAGTCTGCCCTGAGCCGCGCGTGAACGACCGCGCCGGCGCCCTCGGCCTCTCCCAGCTGCGACAGAGCCGGCTCGTCCGCCAGAACGTGGTCCTCTTCGCCGGGGGCCTCATCGCGGGCGTGGGCGGCTTCGTCTACCACGCGGTGGCGGGCCGCATCCTGGGGCCGGCGCTGTACGACGAGGTGGCGACCCTGATCGCCCTCTACGCAGTCCTGATGACGCCCACCTACATCCTGATGATCGTCCTCGGGCGCTACTCGGCGACGCTCACGGCGGAGGGCAACCAGGGCGCCATCCGCCACATCATGGTGCGTGCCTCCCGCCTGATGGCGGTCCCCAGCGTGGTCGCCATCCTCGTCACCGCCGTGCTGGCGAGGCCGGCGGCGGGATTTCTGCACTTCGGGTCGGCGGTGCCCCTGGTCTGGCTGGGGGTGGCCGTCGCGGTGGTCTGGCAGCTGGCCGTGCCGCGCGGGGTGTTGCAGGGGGTCCAGCGCTTCTCCGCCCTCTCCGCCAACCTCTCGGTGGAGATGGTCGTGCGCACGGCCGTCCTCTACGTCCTACTCATGGCCGGCCTTTCCGTGACCGGCTCCATGGTCGCCGTCCTGGCCGGCGTCGCCTTCACATACGGCCTGGGCATGGTCTCTTTGCGCGACGTCCTGCGGCTGCCCGGCAGCCGCGTGCCTCTGCGCGCCATGGCCGGCTTCTCGGCGACGGCCGCGGCCGGGACGCTCGGCATCCTCCTCCTCTACAACCTGGACGTCATCCTCTCCACGCACTTCCTGCCCAAGCACGAGGCGGGCATCTACGCGGGCCTCAACAAGATCGGGACGATCATCTACTTCCTGACCGTGAGCGTCAGCCAGGTGCTCTTCCCGAGGGTGGTGGAGGCGATCGCCCAGAACCACCACCCGGGCCGCCTGCTCTTGATGTCGGCGGGCATCATGGCCCTTCTGGGCGCCGGCGCGATCGCCGTCTTCGGGCTGGCGCCCGCCCTCGTCGTGGACAAGCTCTTCGGGTCCTCCTTCCAGGACGCCGTCCCCTTCGTGCTGCCGGTCGGCTTCATCGGCCTCGCTCTGAGCCTGGACAACCTCCTGGTTCAGTTCTTCATGGCCGCTCACGACCGCGTCTTCGTGCCCCTGCTGGCGGCCGCCTGCGTTCTCCAGCCGGTGCTCATCGTGACCTTCCACTCGGGCGTGCGCGCGATCGTGCTCGACGAGCTGGTGGCGCTCTTGGTCCTGCTCGCCGTCCTCTCCGGACGCTGCCTGCTGATCCTGCCCGGGCTGGGCCGAGGGTCGGCACCAGGCCGGCTCTGAAGCCGCGGGGGCCTTCCCTCAGACGACCAGCACGAGCACGTAGCAGCCGGTGGCGATTGCGAACCCGGCCGACATCAGCATGGAGCTGAAGTCGTGCCCGTAGTTGAGGAAGCTGGCGCCGTTGAAGCCGGACCCGAGGAGGCCGAAAGCGCCCACCGCGGCCAGAGCGATGAGCGAGCCCCGCCGGGCCTGGATCGCGCGCGCCAGGAGCCCGAGCGCGGCCAGGAGCAAGAGCAGCCCCAAGGCGGCGTGGACGCGGACCAGGAAGGGCCCGTGGGGGATAGCCCAGGAGACGCCCGCCACCACGCCCGAGAAGTAGCCACCCGCGTTGGTGCCTGGATGGCTGCCGGGCAGGGTCACGAAGAGGTTCACGCCCATGCCCAGGAGGAACTGGGCGATGAGGCCCAGGAGAAGACCTGTGGCGGCGCCCCGAATCCTGGTCCTCTCCGCCCCGGCCCCCTGGCCCCCGCTCCGAGCGGCCGTCAAGAGGCCCGGGCCGCGAGCCTTGAGGCCCGCGCATGTCGGGGGAAAGGGCCCCGGAGCGGCTCGAGTCCCGCGACCTCCGCAGTCTCGGGACTCGAGAAGAATGCTCGGCGGCGACCTACTCTTCCGCCGGGTTTCCCCGGAAGTACCATCGGCGCTGGAGGGCTTAACTTCCGTGTTCGGAAAGGGAACGGGTGTTTCCCCTCCGCCATGGCCACCGAACGCCCGGGATTATACGCCCGGCGGAGGGCGCCCCCTAGCGCCGGCGGCGCCGGGCCCTCAAGCTCTTCATCTTGCGGGCCTCGGCGGGGGGGACGTAGTGGGTTCGCCTGCGCATCTCCCGCACCAGTCCGTTCTCCTGGACCTTGCGCCGGAACTCGCGCAGCGCCTGCTCGAACTCCTCCTGGTCCCTGACGACTACCTTCAAGCAGAATCACATCCTCAGAGGTGACGGGCGCCTTGAGGCGCCCGCGAGCACACCCGCCCGGGCGCGGGGGAGGGCCGTCCCTCCCCGCGCAAAGGATACGGGTTAACGGCCGGCGGCGTCTCGCCGGGTCCGGGCGTGGGCGTATGCTCGGGGCCTTGCCGTAGTCGCGCCGGCCGCGGCCCGGCGCCCTCATCCAGAGGCCCCAGGCAGTTGAACGCCCCCCGCATGAACCGCAGGTTTCTCGCCGTCCTGCTCGGCACAGCCCTGCTGGTCGGCGGGGTGGCTGCGGTCGCCCTCCTGGAGGGCGACCTCCCCGACCTCGTCGGCGACCTCGCCTCCGGCTTTGTGGGCCTTTTGCGGGGCCACGGCGTGGCGGGGGCGGGGGTGGCCCTCTACCTGGAGGAGTCGGGGGTGCCCATGCCGGTGCCGGGCGACGTCTTCGTGATGTACGTGGGCAAGGTCGCGGGGCGGACGCCGACGACCTGGCTGATCGCGTGGCTGAGCCTTCTGGCTGCCGTGCTGCTGGGCGCCACCAACCTCTACCTGATCTCGCGCCGGTGGGGACGGCAGCTCGCCTACGGTCGCGTCGGGCACGCCATGCACCTCACGCCCGCGCGGCTGCGCCGGGGCGAGGACTGGTTCGCGCGCTACGGCGCCTGGGCCCTCATCTTCGGGCGCCACGTCCCCGGGCTCAGAGTGCCCATCACGGTCGCGGCGGGCGCGCTGCGGGTCGGGTACCCCGTCTTCGTGCTCAGCGTGACAGCCTCGACGGCGGCCTGGATCGCCATCTACCTGACCGTGGGGGCCACGGTCGGAGGCCGGCTCCAGAACTTCCTCAGCCTCCACCGGACGACCTACTACATCGCCCCAGCGGTGGCGGTCGTCCTGGTCGGCTACTTCGTCTACAGGTTCGTGGCCTACCGGCCCCACAACGAGTCAGCCCCCCCCACCTCCGAGAGCGCGGGCGAGGCCGGTCCCCCGGCCGAGGTGGCCGCCGGCGAGCCGCGGGCGCAGCGGCGGGGAGCCTAGCCCTAACGCCCTTTTGACGCTCCCCGGAAGACCGGCGCCGCGCCCGCCCCATGCTGGCGGGCATGGACACCACAGCCGCCCTGGCATCGGCCCTGAGCGGGCTCATCGCCCTCGCGCTTGGCTTCGCGCCGACCCCGGGGGCCAGGCGGCCCCCGCGGGAGGGGGCCGGCGCCGCTGCCCGTGGCGGTGGCCACCTCCTGGGCCGGGCGCCGCGTCCGCTGACGCGTCCCGGCCGTAACGGGGCTGTCCCGGCCGCCTGGCTATGATTCGGCCGGGTTGGACCTCCTCTGCTCGATCGGCGACCTGCTCCAGGACGTGGTCGTGGCGCCGGCCCGCCCCTTTTTGCCCGACGACGACAACCCGGCCCGGATAAGGATCGGACCGGGCGGGCAGGCGGCCAACTTCTGCGCTTGGGCGGCCCACCTTGGGGCGCCCGCGCGGCTGCTCACCAAGGTCGGCGACGACGAGGCCGGGGAGCGCCTGGCCGCGCACCTGGCGAGGCGCGGCGTGGACGTCAGGGCGGCCCGCGGCGAGGTCCCCACCGGGATCATCGTCGTGCTGCTGGGAGGACCGCGCGAGCGCACCTTGTTCACGCAGCGAGGGGCCAGCGTGACCCTCGCACCGGACGAGGTCTTGGAGGAGTGGATGGCCGGCGTCAGGCACCTCCACGTCCCCGCCTACACGCTCTTCCTGGAGCCGGCGGCCTCGTCCACCCGGCGCGCGGTCGCCCTGGCCCGGCGCGGGGGAGCCTCGCTCTCGGTCGATCTCTCCTCCGCGGCCGGGATCCGCGAGCGGGGGCCGGCCGAGCTCGCACAGGAGCTGAGCAAGCTGCACCCCGAGGTCGTCTTCGGGACCGCCGCCGAGCAGGAGGCCCTGGGCCTGGCCCTGGGCGAGGTGGCGGGCACGGGGGTGGTGAAGCTGGGCGAGGAGGGTTGCGAGGTCGGGGGCGCCAGGCTGCCCGCCCCCCCACCTCGCGGCGCCGACGCCACGGGCGCGGGCGACGCCTTTGCCGCCGCCTACTGCGTGGCCACCCTCGGGGGAGCTATGCCTCAGGAGGCCGCCCGCCGGGGGCTGGAGGCGGCCGCCCAGGCGCTGGGCACGAGCGGGGCGCAGCCGTGAGAGTGGCCCCGGAGGTGGCGACGGCGCTGGCGGAGCACCGGCCCGTGGTCGCCCTCGAGACCTCGATAGTCGCCCACGGCCTGCCCCACCCCCAGAACCTGGAGGCGGGCCACGGGTGCGAGGAGGCGATCCGGAACGAGGGGGGCGTGCCCGCGCCCGTGGCAGTGGTGAGAGGAGAGCTCAGGATCGGGCTGAGGGCGGGCGAGCTGGAAGCCCTGGCCGCGGGCGGGGCGAGGAAGGTGAGCGCGCGCGACCTGGGGGCGGCCCTGGCGCGGGGGGAGGACGGCGCCACCACGGTCGCGGCCACGGTGCGGGCGGCCGCCCTGGCCGGCATCCGGATCATGGCCACGGGCGGCATCGGCGGGGTCCACCGGGGCCACCCGGAGGACGAGTCCGCCGACCTCGCCGAGCTGGCCCGCTCGCAGGTGGCGGTCTTCTGCGCGGGAGCCAAGTCGATCCTCGACCTGGGCCGGACGCGCGAGCGGCTGGAGTCGCTCTCCGTCCCCCTCCTGGGCCTCGGCTGCGACGAGATGCCGGCCTTCTACTCGAAGCTCAGCGGGTACCCGGTCGACGCCCGCGCGGACTCCCCCGAGGAGATGGCGCGCATCCTGCTGGCGTCGTGGCAGACGGGCTCGCGGGGGGTGGTGGTGGGCGTTCCCCCGCCCGAGGAGCTGCCGGAGGCGGCCCTTATGATCGAGCAGGCGGTCAAGGAGGCGGGCCCGGTCCGGGGTCCGGAGGCGACCCCCTGGGTGCTGCGCCGGCTGGCCGCGCTCTCGGGCGGCCGCTCGGTGGAGGTGAACGTGAAGCTGGCGGTCAACAACGCCAGGCAGGCGGCGCGTACGGCCGCCGCCATGGCGCGGCTGGAAGACCCCGACGGCGGCCCCGCCACCCCGCCCCGGAGCGCGTGACCGCCACCCGCCGCCTGGTCCTGGTCCGGGCCCACGACTGCACGTCCGAGACCGCCCAGACCCCGGGCATGCGGCGCGTGGCCGCCGTCTCAGGCGCGCTGGCGGGCGCCTCCGGAATCTGGATGGGGCGGACCCACGTGGCGCCCGGGGCCACCTCCGGCCCTCACCACCACGGGCACAGCGAGACGGCAATCTTCGTGCTGGCCGGGCACCCCGCCTTCATCTACCGCGAGGACGGCCGCCAGGTGCGTCTGGAGACAGGCCCGGGGGACTTCGTCTACGTGCCCCCATTCCTCCCCCACGTGGAGTCCAACCAGGGCTCGGACGAGGAGGCGGTGGTGGTCATCGCGCGCACCACGCAGGAGGCGGTGGTCGAGAACCTCGAGAGCCTCTAAAAGGCTCCCACGGGCGCCCTGCTTAGAGGAGCCTTTCCGCGAGGAGGCTGAAGGAGATGGCGAGGACGGGGGCGGCCTCCGGCTCCGCCTCGGCCGCCGGCCGCCCCAGAAGGCGGTCCATGACCAAGCCTGCCGCTCCACGAAGTCGATCAGCCACTCGTTGTCCTCATACGGGAGCATAGGCCTGGCGTCGCGCCGCGCGAACCCTGCATTTGCACCGCATCGAGCACCCCGGCGCCGGCCCGGGCCGGGGCCTCTAAGGGGCGGTGACACCCGTCCTCGTGCTGACCGGGCCGTCGTTGCCGGCGTTGTCCACGGCCTGAACAGAGAAGTCGTAGGAGCTCCCGCTGGTGAGGTTGAAGGCCTGGAAGCCGGAGCCGGAGCCGGAGGCGAGGTCGATGGCGGCAGGGTACTGAGGCGCGAAGGTCGAGGTCCCGGCCAGGTAGACGGCGAGCTGGTAGCCGGCCAGGCCCGCCCCCCCGCTGTCACGGCCTCCCCAGGCGAAGTTGACCACCCCCGAGCCGCCACCTCCACCCCAGTCGAAAGTGAACGAGATGGTGGGCGCGGTCGTGTCGGCGCCCACGTCCCCGGCCTGGGCCGCGTTGCTGTGGACCTGGTCCCCGAGGGCGTCCGTGACTACGACGTCGACCCAGACCGCACCCGCCCCCTGGCCCAGGCGGCTGCCCCGGACCGACGGCGAGCTGTACCCGTAGGCGACCCCCCCGCAGTTCGCCGCGCCGGCCGCCAGCGTGGTGGCGGCGAAGGCCTTGGAGCCCGACTTGCCGGCGTTGGCGGTGACGGACACGGTCGGCGTCGAGCCGGGCGCGACGTCGGCAAAGACCTGGAACCGGGGCTTTGTCTTGAGCCACCCGCCCGCGACGGGCGGGACCAGGCCGTCGACATCGCAGACCGTCCACCCCGTGATGGAGGGCAGCGTCCAGGCCACGCTCAGGGGACCGCTGTCGGCGGAGAAGCCGGAAACGACGGCCCGGATCACGTACCTGAAGCTGCCCTGCCCGGGCAGCGTGTCGGTGTAGGCGAGGCCGGCCAGGCCGGAGGCGACGGCCGAGTAGCTGCCCGCGCCCTGGGCCCGCATGACCGAGTAGGTGACGCCGGGTGTGCTCGACGCGGTCCAGGCCAGGGTTACTGTCCCCCCTTTCCCGACCGTGGCCGAGTTGAGCACGGGGGCACCCACCTGGCCCGTGCTGAAGACGTTGGTGGGGTTCGCCCCGGCCGAGTTGAAGGAGGCCAGCGTGTCGGGTGCGGCGATCAAGAAGGCCCCCATCACCAGCACGGAGGCGGAGGCCCAGAAGAGGCGGGCGCGGAGCTCGGGCCGCCGCCCGGCGGCCCCTCCGTCCGGCTGGCCGCGACGACCGAAGAGGGCCCTCATGGGCGGCGCCGGGCGGGCCTCCCGCGGACGAACTCGGCCAGGTAGAGGAGGACCAGGGCGAGGCCCGGCACCAGCAGCAGGGAGACCCGCCCTGGCCCCGACTTCGCCAGCACCACGGCGGCGCCAGCGTGCGGGATCGAGAAGTCGTAGCGCCAGGCGCTGCCGGTCAGACGCAGCAGCCAGGGGTCGGCGCGCCGGTTGGCGTCACCCTGGGTGCGCGCGAGGGGCGCCGAGGGCCCCGGCTGCAGCGAGATGATGCGGTGGGTCTCGATCACCCCCGGCCGGCCGGGCGGCTGGAACGAGATCACGTCGCCGACCTTGAGTTCGGCGATGGGGGTGCGGGTCACAAACGCGAGCGATCCGACCGGGATGGTCGGCGTCATGCTCCCGGAGAGCACCGGGAGGGCCTGCACGGGCAGGACCATGGGCACGAAGACCAAGAGCAGGGTCGCCACCAGGGCCAGGGCGGTGCCGGCGATGGCGAGCCTTCCGGCCCACGCCGCCAGGGTCCCCGCCGCGCGGCGGGCGGGGCGGACGGCGTCCCCGCCGGGGAGGGTCACGCCCGTTCGCGCGACGCCCATCGAACCCGCCTCGGGGCGCCGGGTCCGGGCGACTCCCGGCAGGCGGGACCGGTGGCCAGAACCCGGACCGGAGGCGGCCACGACATCCTCCAGGGCCAGGCGGCGGCCCAGCAGGCTGGGGGGGAAGACGGTGGCCGCAGGGCGGGGGGCCGACAGGGCGCTGACGAGGCCCTCGAGTGCGGCCCGGTCGGGGTCCGGCGGGGCCGGGGCG
>JBOHUY010000143.1:0-10692 GCA_050735015.1 Candidatus Dormibacterales bacterium
ATCACGCCCCCCACGCCGGGACCGACCAGGAGGCCCACGCTCCAGGAGAGGCTGGTGGCGGCCATGTAGGCGCCCCGCCGGGCGGCCGGGGCGAGGTCCATGGCGAGGGGCTGCAAGGTGGAGCTGAGGAGGCACTCACCGAGGCCGAAGACGACCGCGAAGCCGCCCAGCGCGAGCGCCGCCGGCACGCCCCTGAGGCCGCTGGCGCCCAGCCCGATCAGCCAGGCCGCCGACCAGGCGGCCGCGAAGGCGGCCAGGGCCCGGCTCCGTCGCCAGCGGCGGATGGCACGCGTGACCGGCAGCTGGGCGAGCACGATGAAGCCGGTGTTGGCGGCCAGGATGACGCCCAGGGCGGACGGCTGCACGCCCAGGTAGGTCTTGGCGTAGAGGGGCATGCCGGAGTCGAGCTGCGAGTAGCCGACCATGACCACCACGGCGTTGAAGGCGACCAGGGCCAGAAAGCCGCGGTCTCGCAGAACGGCCCGGTAGCCCGCCCGACCCGGCTTCTCGGGAGCCGCGCCCCGCGGGGCCGGCGCTGGCCGGCGGTCGGCGGGCACCCAGAGCGCGAGTAGGACCGCGAAGGCGGCAAAGCTGAAGGCGTTGGCCAGGTAGACGGCCACGAAGGTGGCCGGGTGCTGGACGGAGACCACGAAGCCACCGATGACCGAGCCCAGGCCGATGCCCACGTTGATGGCCACGTACTGGAGGGAGGCGGCCCCGATGCGCTCGGCGGATGTGGTGAGGCCGGCGATGAGGGTCGAGAGGGCGGGGAAGAAAAAGCCGTTGCCGGCGCCCGTGATGAGGGCGGCCGCGAGGGCCACGGGTACGTTGACGGCGAAGGCGAAGACGGCGAACCCGGCAGCCTGGAGGGCGGTCCCGGCCAGGACCATGCGGCGCGCCCCCAGGCGGTCGATGACGCCGCCCGCGGCCAGGGTCACCACCAGCCCGCCCAGCGAGATGGCCGAGATGACGGCGCCCACGACCGGGATCGGGATCCCGCGCACGAAGTGCAGGTAAATGGCCGCGAAGGGCAGCACGAAGCCCGTCCCCACGGCGGAGAGGAGCTGGGCGGCGATGACCACCCACATGGGCCGGGGCAGCGCCGGCAGAAGGGCTCGCGCGTAGGCGCGCGCGGACGGCGTGGCTCGGCTCATCTCCCCAGTCTAAGGAGGCCTGTCGCCGGTGCCCTCAAAAGAGCGAGGCGAGCGAGGCGCGGCCGCCACCGTCACCTGGGCGCGGGATCCCCGCGCGCCGGGCCTACTTCACCTCGACGGTCGCCCCCGCCTCCTTGAGCTTGGCGGCCCCGCTCTCGGCCTGGTCCTTGGGGACGTTCTCCAGGACCGCCTTGGGGGCCGCGTCGACCAGGTCCTTGGCCTCCTTGAGCCCGAGCTGCGTGATCTCGCGGACGGCCTTGATGACGTTGATTTTGCTGTCCCCCACCGCGGTCAGCGTGACCGTGAACTCGGTCTGCTCCTCCTCGGCCGGCTCGGCGGGGGTCGCGGAAGCGGCGGGGGCGGCGGCCGCCGCAGGCGCCGCGGCCTTGATGCCGAACTCATCCTCGATGGCCTTGACGGCCTCGACCACCTCGAGGACGGTCCAGCTCTTGAGGGCTTCTACGAAGTCCTTGGGGGTGACCTTGGTGGCTGCCATCTCTTTTTCCTTCTTCCTCCCTTGTGTTCCGGCCCGCCCTCAGGCGGTCTCGAGCTTGGCGCGGTAGGCCTCCAGGACGGCGGCCAGCTGCTGGACGGGGGCCGCGAGTGTCGCCACCAGCTGGGCGACGGGGGCCTGGAGCGTCCCCGCCAGCTGGCCCAGGAGCGCCTCCCGGGAAGGCAGGTCGGCCAGCTGGCGGACCTGGTCGGCGCCCATGACGCGGCCCTCGACGAGCCCGCCCACGATCTCCAGGCGGAGCCGGCTCTGGCGCGCGAACTCGGCCAGGAGGCGCGAGGCGGCGGAGAGGTCCTCGTAGCTGAAGGCGATCGCGAGAGGCCCGCTGAGCGCACCCTTGAGGTCTTGGTGCCCGGCCTCGGCGGCGGCCCGCCGGGCGAGCGTGTTCTTGACCACCCGGTACTCCACGTCCGCGCCCCGCAGCCGCTCTCTCAGGTCCTGGAGCTGGGAGACGGTCAGGCCCCGGTAGTCCGTGAGGACGGCGACCTTGGCCTCCCGGAGCTTGGCGGTGAGCAGCTCGACCTGCTCCACCTTGTGCTGTCTCGGCATCGAACTCCTCCCGGCCCAGACGGCACGGGAGGGCGGCGCGCAGAGGCGCGCCCGCTCTGGGGTCCCGAGCTCTGCCTGGGCAGGAAATTAAGCCGCGCATGGGGCGGCACCCGCCGTCTTTGGCGCTCCGGATTATAGACGAGGGCGCCGGGCGCCCCTCGCCTCTAGGCCGTCGTGAGCTTGGCCGCCTCGCGCACGTCGACCCTCACCGAGGGCCCCATGGTCGCGCTCAGGTAGACCGTCCGCACGTACTGGCCCTTGGCGGCCGAGGGCTTGGCCCGGACGAGCCCCTCGACCAGGGCCGAGAGGTTCTCGTGGAGTCGCTCGGGGCTGAAGGAGACCTTCCCGATAGGCGCGTGCACGATGCCAAAGCGGTCCGTGCGGAACTCGATGCGGCCGGACTTGACCTCCTTGACCGCCCGCCCGATGTCGAAGGTGACCGTGCCCGACTTGGGGTTGGGCATGAGGCCGCGCGGGCCCAGGATCTTCCCCAGCGGGCCCACCTTGCTCATCATGTCGGGCGTCGCGACGGCGACGTCGAAGTCCGTCCACCCCTCGGTGATCCGCTTCACGAGGTCGTCGCCCCCGATGTGGTCGGCGCCCGCCTCCTTGGCCTCCTTGGCCTGGGCTGCGCCCGCGAAGACGAGGACCCGGACCTGCCTGCCCGTCCCGTTGGGAAGCGAGACCGCGCCCCGCACCATCTGGTCGGCGTGCCGGGGGTCGACGCCCAGCCGGATGTGGGCCTCCACGGTGGCGTCGAACTTGACCGCCGAGGTCTCCTTGACGACGCGGCAGGCGTCGTCGGGGGGCAGCCCCTCGGCGCCGTCGGCGCCCATGGCAGCCTGGACCTTGCCCAGCGCCTCGGTGTATTTGCGCCCGTGCCGCCTCGGCACTAGCCCACCACCTCCAGGCCCATGGAGCGCGCCGTGCCCTCGATCATGCCCATGGCCTGGTCGACGTCGTAGGCGTTGAGGTCTTTGGCCTTGGCCTGCGCGATCGAGCGCAGCTGCTCGCGCGTGACCCGGCCCACCTTCTCCCGGTTGGGCCGGGCGGAGCCCTTCTCCACGCCCGCCGCCCGCTTCAGGAGGTGGACGGCGGGGGGCGTCTTGAGCTCGAAGGTGAAGGAGCGGTCCTCGAAGATCACGATCTCGGCCGGGATGACGTCGCCGGCCTGGCCCTGGGTGCGCTCGTTGTAGGCCTTGCAGAACTCCATGATGTTGATGCCGTGGGGGCCGAGCGCGGTGCCCACGGGTGGCGCCGGGGTGGCCTTGCCGGCCTCCAGCTCGAGCTTGAGCACGACGCGGATCTTCTTCTTGCCCATGTTCCTCGGGGGGCCTCCCTCAGCGAACCTTCTCGACCTGGAGCAGGTCGAGCTCGACCGGCGTTTCGCGGCCGAACATGTTGACCAGGACCTTGAGCTTGCCCCGCTCGGGGTTGATGTCGTCGACCTTGCCGTGGAAGTCCGTGAAGGGGCCGTCCACGACCCTGACCGACTCCCCCACCTCGAACTCGACGCGGATCTTGGGGGCCTCCTGCTTCATCTGCCGCTGGATGGCCCGCACCTCCTTCTCCTGGAGGGGCACCGGCTTGTTCCCGGAGCCGACGAAGCTGGTCACCCCGGGTGTGTTGCGGACCACGTACCAGGAGTCGTCGTCGAGGACCATGCGAACCAGGATGTAGCCGGGGAAGATCCGCTTCTGGACGTGGCGGCGCTTGCCGTCCTTGATCTCGATCTCGTCCTCCATGGGCACCAGCACCTGGAGGATCTTGTCGTGCATGTCCATCGACTCGATCCGCTTCTCGAGGTTCTTTTTGACCTTCTCCTCGTGCCCCGAGTACGCGTGCACCACGTACCAGAGCGCGCCCTCCTCGAGGGCGCTCGCCTCCGCCGTCCTTGCTTCCTCTGCCATGTCCTCGCTCCGCTCGCTACTTGCCCGCGTTGGGGATGATGACCCGGCTGACCGCGAAGTTGGCCAGCAGGTCGGCCACGCCGATGAAGGCCGCCAGCACGATCACCGTCACGATCACCACCACGGTGTACCTGTAGAGCTCGGCGCCGGAGGGCCAGGCCACCTTGCGCAGCTCCTCCACGGTCTCCCTCAGGAACCGGACGACGGCCGGCTCGGAGGGCCGGGTGTCGCGCTTCTTGGCCTGCACCGCCACGGCTCTACTTGGTCTCCCTGTGGACGGTGTGCTTGCGGCACCACCGGCAATACTTCTTGAGCTCCAGGCGGTCGGGGTCGTTCTTCTTGTTCTTGAGGGTCGTGTAGTTCCGGCGCCGGCAGTCGCCGCACTGGAGCGTGATGATGGTTTCCATGCTCGCCTACCTGAGGGGGCCTCAAAAAATAAAGCCTAGACTTCCCTAGGCGGTGTCAATACTAGCAGGTGGCCGCCCCCAGGCGCTCCCTTAAGGGCGGGCGTCCCCCTCCCGCCCCCTAAGATTTCGGGCATGGCGGTCCCTCTCACGGTCGTGGTGCTGCACGGCGACCAGACCGGCGAGGAGCTGCTCGCCGAGGCGCTCAGGGTCCTCGACCCCGCCGTCATCGGGTTCCCCGTCGAGACCTCCCACCACGACCTCTCCCTGGAGAGCCGGCGGCGCACCCGCAACCAGGTCGTCGAGGACGCCGCCGAGGCCCTCAAGGGGGCGGGCTTCGGGCTCAAGGCGGCCACCATCACGCCCGAGGGGGCGGGCGACGTGGGCAGCCCCAACGCCATCCTGCGCCGCATGGTGGACGGCCGCGTCATCGTGCGCACGGGGCGCCGCATCCCCGGCATCAGGCCCCTGGCCGCCGTCTTCTCCCCCATCTCGGTCATACGCATGGCCGTGGACGACGCCTACGGGGCCCGGGAGTGGCGGGAGGGCGAGGGCGTCGACGAGATCGCCTACCGGACCGAGAGGGTCACGCGCCGGACCTGCCGGATCGTGGCCGAGTACGCCTTCACGCACGCCCGCCGGCTCGGCGCCAAGGTCTTCGGGGGCCCCAAGTACACGGTCAGCCCCGTCTACGAGGGGATGCTGAAAGAGGAGCTGGACAGGGCCGCCCAGGCCAACCCCGACGTCAGGTACGAGCCCCAGCTCATCGACGCCACCTTTGCCCTGCTCTTGTCCACCAGCGGCGAGTCGCTGGTCATCCCGGCCCTCAACCGGGACGGCGACATCATGAGCGACCTCGTCATGCAGATGTTCGGGAGCATCGCGGGGGCGGAGTCGACCCTGCTCTCCTTTTCCGAGGAGGGCGACGTCGAGGTCGTCATGACCGAGGCCCCCCACGGTACCGCGCCCGGGCTCGAGGGCAAGGGCGTGGCCAACCCCATGGCCATGATCCTGGCCGTGGCCAGCCTGCTCGGGTACATGGAGGGGGATGCGCCCCACAGGGCCTCGCGGGCCGTCTACGAGGCCACCCTGGAGGCGGTTTCGGACGGTGTCAGGACGGCCGACCTGGGCGGCCACGCCGCCACCTCCGAGTTCACGGCCGAGGTCGTGCGCCGGGTGGTCAGCAAGATCGATGTCTGGAGCGCGCTGGGCGACCTCGAGCGGCGCTGATGGCCCCCCGCGGGCCCTACCCGATCTCGAGCCGGCGGAAGGCCTCCGCGTACTCGAAGCCGCCCTTCTCCCCGAACTGCCGGGCCCGGTCGCGCACCCAGCGTTCGAACTCCGAGGGCTCCTGGCCGGGCTTGCTGACCTGGCTCTCGTGGGCGCGGATGGCCGCGATCTTCTTGTCCAGGGTCGTGGACACGTCGACGAAGTGGTCGGCGCCGTCGTAGCCGGGCAACCAGACCTCGCGGACGCGGTGCGGCTCCAGGCCCTCGGCCAGAAGGTCGCGGAAGGCGCGGGGGTTGCGTGAGTCCGGGTAGCAGGCGGCCAGGGTGGCCTCCCCGACGGCCACGTGGTCGGGGTGGGAGGCCCCGATCCCGGCCGCCAGCGAGCGCAGCGGCGAGTGTGTCAGGACCAGGTCCGGGCGGTGCCGCCGGATCTCCTTCACGATGTCGCGGCGAAGGCCCAGGTCGGGGCTCAGGCTGCCGTCCCGGTGGCCCAGGAAGACGACGTCCTGGACGCCCAGCAGGCGGGCCGCCTCGTGCTGCTCGCGCTGCCGGATGGCGATCAGCTCTTCGTCGGGCACGCTGGGGTCCTCGCCGCCCTGGGAGCCGTCCGTGCAGATGACGTAGGTGACCTCGGCGCCCTCGGCGGAGAGCCGCGCCACCGTGGCCCCGAACCCGAACTCGGGGTCGTCGGGGTGCGCGGAGACGACCAGGACGCGCTCGAACGCCTTGCCCTTGGCGTCCAGGACGCCCCCCTCGCCGGCAGGCCGCTCCCCGTTCTCCCCCGCTTCAGCCACGACGCCTCAGCGTAAACGAGACGGCGCTGCCGCCGCCCGGGCGCGTCACGGCCGCGGCATCGCCCCCCATGGCCCGGGCCAGTCCCGCCACCAGGTAGAGGCCGAGCCCGCTGCCGCCCCCCTCTCCGGCGAAGGGCTCGAAGGGGTCGAGCCCCGTGGGCAGCCCGGGGCCCCGGTCCAGGACCTCGATGCGGACGCTCCAGTCGTCCGGCTCCGCCACGACCTCGATGGGGGAGTCGCCGGGGACGTGGCGGAAGGCGTTCTGCAGGAGCGCCCTCAAGGCCTGGACGGCGCGCTCGCGGTCGCCCTCGACGGCCACCCCGGGCGCCCCCCGCACGGCGACGCGGGCCCCCTCCTCCAGGAGCGCGGCCCAGTCCTGGACCTCGGAAAAGACCTCGTCGACCTGGAAGACGTCCATGGAGACCTGGAGCCGGCCTGAGTCCAACGCCGAGATGGCGAGCATGTCCTCGATGCGGTCGCTCATGGCCTCCACCTGCTGGTCGACCAGCCGCAGCAGCTCCTGGATGCGGGCTGGCTCCAGCTGCTCGGGCGCCTGCACGAGCAGCGTGGCCACCCCCCTCAAGACCGTCAGCGGCGTGCGCAGCTCGTGCCCGACGGCGGAGACCAGGCGGTGGGGGTCGACGCCGCCTCTCGCCTCGGTCACGGCACCACCTCGACCTTGAGCATGTTGGTCTGCCCCGACTCCCCGACCATGACGCCGGCCGCCACCACGAGGCGGTCGCCGCGCCTGACCAGCCCGGCGCCGGCGGCGGCCTGGACGGCGTGCGAGATGAGCTCGGCGCTGTCGCGGCCGGGGCGGACCTGCAGGGGCACCGCGCCCGCGTAGAGGGCGGTCCGGCGCAGGACCGCGGCCGAGGGGCTGGCCGCGATCACGGGCGTGACCGGGTGGGCCTTGGTCACCCTGAGCGCCGTGCCCCCGGTCTCCGTGAGGGCGACGATGGCGCGCGCCCCCACCTCCTGGGCCACCACCGCGGCCGCGTGGGCGATGGCGCTCCCGATCGAGCCCGGCTCGCTCCAGACCGGTCTCTCGCGGAGGTAGGCGGGGTGGCTCTCGGCGGCGCGGCAGATGGCGGCCATGGCGCGCAAGGCCTCCACCGGGTGGCGCCCCGTGGAGGTCTCCTCGGAGAGCATGACGGCGTCGGTGCCGTCCCAGATGGCGTTGGCCACGTCGGAGGTCTCGGCCCGGGTCGGCCGCGTCCCGGCCACCATCGACTCCAGCATCTCGGTGGCCGTGATGACGGGCTTGCCAGCCCCGTTGGCACGCGCGATGACATCCTTCTGGACGGGGGGCACCTGGCCCAGGGGCAGCTCCACCCCCAGGTCCCCGCGCGCCACCATGACCGCGTCGGCGGCCTCCAGGATGGCGTCCAGGTGGGCCAGCGCCTCCTTTCTCTCCAGCTTGGCCACGACGGGGACGCTGCGGCCGAGGGCGGCCAGCGCCTCCCGGCAGGCGACCACGTCGCGCGGGCTCCTCACGAAGGAGATGGCCACGTAGTCGACCTCCAGCTCGGCCCCCAGGCGGAGGTCGGCGAGGTCCTTGGCCGTGAGGGCGGGCAGCTCGAGGGAGCGCCCGGGCACGCTCACGCCCTGGCGGGAGGCGAGTCGCCCGCCCCGGGCCACGGTGCAAAGGGCTCTGCCCGCCTCCACCGAGCGCGCCTTGAGCTCGATCCTGCCGTCCGCCAGGAGCACGCGGTCGCGGGGACGCACGGCGTCGATCAGCTCCGGGTGGCTGACCTCGACGGCAGCCGCCCGCCCGTCTTCCACCCGGCCCCTTTTCGCCCCCCCGGCGGCGACGAGGACGACCTCCTGGCCCGGCTCCAGCTCCAGGCCCCCGCCCGCGAGCTCCCCGGTCCGGATCTTGGGGCCCTGGAGGTCTTGGAGGACGGCCACGTGGCGGCCCGCCCCGGAGGCGGCCCGCCGGGCCGCCTCCACGGTCCGGCGGTGCCAGGCCTCGTCCCCGTGCGAGAAGTTGAGCCGGACCACGTCCATGCCCGCCGCCACCAGCCGGCGCAGCAGGCCCGGAGAGGCGCTCGCCGGGCCCAGCGTGCAGACGATGCGCGTCCGCCGCCTGCGCCGGGAGAGAGGAGCCGTCAAGGGGCCGGGCGCCCGGCCGCGACCGATCCCGGCATCAGCGAGAAGTCTAAGGCTGACCCGGGTGCCGGGGGCCGGGCTTCCGCCCATCATCGGCCACCGGCCTACGCGGGGGCCCGCGCGGGGCCCTTCCGGAGCGCCAGGGGACGGGCCCGCTCCCCGATCGTGATCCCGGTCCATGGGATCCTCTCCAGGACCGCCACCACGAGGGCGGCACCGGCCAGCGCGAGCGCGACCAGGAGGGCCACCCGGGGCCCCGCCGGCAGGCCCGCCAGGCGGGGGCCGGCGGCATTGAGGAAGATCGGGTGGACGATGTAGAGCCCGAGGCTGTGCCGGCTGACCCAGGAGATGGCCCCGCCGACCGGACGCAGAGCCTCCCGGTAGGCACGCCCCACCCAGAGCACGAGCAGCGACACGCTCAGCGTGAGGGGTATCTGGGCCGGCCACAAGAAGGTGTAGGTGCCGTGGCGGGAGGCGTCGGGCGACACGGTCAGGCTCTCGGCCAGGAAGACGCCCGCGGTGACCGCGACGGCGGCGGCGGCCAGCGGCCACCAGCGCTGCAGGGCGGCCAGCCGGCTCCAGTTGGCCCCCGCCAGGCAGCCGACCGCGAAGTAGCCGAGGTAGAAGGGCGCCTCTTCGAAGGCCAGCTGCGAGGCGAGCCAGCCAAAGGGCCCCTGGGGCTGGGGCAGGTAGGTCCTGTAGAAGCCGAGGGCGATCTGCACGGCCATGGCCGCGACGGTGAAGGCGACCAGCCCCCGGCCCCGCCGGGGCATGACCAGGAAGACCAGGTAGAGCTGCGCCACCAGGACCAGGAAGTAGAGATGGCCGGCCCCGAAGGCGAGCCAGGAGCCGACGTCCCGCCAGCCCGTGCTCATGCCCCCGACCACGATGCCGAGGGCCGCGAAGACGGGCATCCAGGCCAGCCAAGGCACCGCGATCCGGCTCCAGCGCTTGACCAGGAAGGCGCGCGCCCCCCCGCCCAGAGAACCGGTCCAGGTCAGCGCCAGCCCGCTCGCGAAGACGAAGGCGGGGACGCAGAAGCGGCTCAGCCCGATGAGCGCCTCGCGCAGGCCCGTGTAGGCGGGCAGGTTGGGGCTGGCCACGATCCAGGCCAGGCTGTGGATGAGGACGACGGCGCCCAGGGCCACCACCCGCAGGAGGTCCAGCTCCGTGAGCCGTTCTTGACGCCGCTTGGACACTCAAACATGATAGCGGCAGTATCACTTGGAGGCGCCGCCGTCAGTTCCGGAGAGGTCGCCGCGAGATCGTCGGCCTCAGCCCGGGCCGCGCTGGCGGACGGCCTCGAAGAGCACCGCGGCGGCCGCCGCGGAGGCGTTCAGGCTCTCCAGCCGGCCCGCCATGGGCAGGCGCACGCGGGCGTCGCAGCGCTCGCGGACGAGGCGGTGGACCCCCGTCCCCTCGCCCCCCACGACGAGGCAGAGGGGACCCGTGAGGTCCACCTCCCAGGGCAGCGCCTCCCCGCCCGGGTCGAGCGCGACGCACCAGAAGCCCGCCCGCTTGAGCGCCCCGATGGCGGAGGGCAGGCCGGGGACCTGGCAGAGGGGGAGCAGCTCGGTGGCGCCCGAGCCGGCCTTGACGGCGGCCCCCCCGACGGGCGCCGTGCGCCGGGCCGGGAGGATGGCGCCTCCGGCCCCGGCCGCCTCCGCGCTGCGCAGGATGGCGCCCAGGTTGTGGGGGTCCTGCACGGAGTCGAGCGCCACCAGGAGGGTGGGCCCGAGACGGAGCAGCTCGTCGAGGCCGATCAGGCGGTGCGGCCTGACCTCGGCGGCGACGCCCTGGTGGACGCCTTCGGTGAGCGCGTCGAGGACGCCCGCCGGCGCCTGGTCGACGCGGGCCAGCCGCCGTATCTCGTCCAGCCGGGGGTCGGGGGCCAGCCCGGGCGCCATCAGGACCCTGAGCACGCGGCCGGCCCGGGCCGCGGCCAGCACGGCGTTGCGGCCGTGGATGAGGGGGCGCCCGGCCTCCTGGGCGGGGGCGCCGCGCCGGGGCCGGAGCTCCGGCCGGGGGG
>JBOHUY010000144.1:0-26006 GCA_050735015.1 Candidatus Dormibacterales bacterium
GTCGCCAGCTTGGCCTCGCCCAGACGCTCGACTACGGAAAGCACCGCGGCATCGACGAAGCCGAGGGGGAGGTCTCGATAGCGATCCATCAGCTCTCGGGTCCTCGCGTAATCGGCCGCCCGCAGTTCCTCCAAGCTGAGGAGTCCCTCCTCGACATCACTGAGCAAGGCGAGGAAGGGGTCCGGCCGGAGCCGTCCAGCCAGCCAGTCCACCTCGACCATGACCGGCGCGGGTATGACTACCGGTTCGGTCGCACTCTCCAGAAGAGCCGCGCAGCGCTCATGGTCGGCGTCTGACCGATCCATGGCCGCGAAGAGCGGCCCGGTATCCATGATTAGCGCCAAGGACGAGGCTCGAAAGGCAGCTCGGAGGAGCGTCGGGCCCAGTCCGATGCCAGCTCACCTGAGTCGCCAGCGCCCACGAACCGGAAGCGCGGTCGCTGGGGCCGACTCTCAGGTCCGGGAATGTCTGGCTTCAGGCGCTCAAGCGCCTCGGCAACCGCCTTCCTCTCGCGGACGCGGTAGTAAGCCCGCCTCCCGCCTCGGGCGCCTCCCGTCTTCTCGATCAGTCCGTAGCTCACCAGCACCCGCAGGTTGGGGAGCCAGATCCGATGACCCGCCCGGCGCTCCAGCTCGTCGATCACCCAGGCGCCAGCGAATTCGCCTCCCGTGACTGCGGTTCGATTCGAGACCGCGATGGCCGCCTCCAGCACCGGAACCCACTCCGGCCGCTCCGCCACCAGAGAAGCCACGGCCCGGTCCACGTTCAGGTCCATGGCCCGGCAGCATAGCATCAGGAAGCATCACGATGGCTCATCGCCCCGCGGGCTCTGCCTATTCAATCGTCAGGGAATGCCAACCGATGATTTGGGAATCCTCGAGTTACTCGTAGAGTCCACGTGGCGTCCACCAGTCGGAGCCGGAGCGCCAGCTCGTACTCCCGCACTCCGCTCACGGCGGCGAGGGACGGAGCTCGCGCGCAAGGCCGCCCACCTGGGCCACCTCCTGGCGGTCGCGGATCCGCCGCCGGATGGGCCCCTGCACCGGCGAGCCCACGGGTACCCCCGAGAGCTCCGGGCAGACACTGCTCATGGTCGGCGCCTCGGCCAGGGGCTGGCTCTGGCCGGGCCGGCCGGTCGCTGATCCGAACCGGGGTCAGTCCCCGGGGACAAGACCCGCCTCGGCCGCGCGCCGCTCCACCTCCTCGAGGCGGTCGCGTCCCGAGTCCGGCAGCGGGCGCGCGCGCAGGTGCTCCGCGGCCAAGCCCAGGTCGCCCGTCGACTCGAGCTCCGCCCGGAGCAGGTCGAGCGTGCGTTCGGTGGCCGGGTCCGGGTGCTCGGCCCGCACCCGGCGGATGACCGCCCCCAGGTCGGGGGGTGGCCCGGGGTCGTCCCAGAGCACGCGTCCAGCGCCGTCGTGGGGGGCGAGCATGCGCGCCACCGTCCATACCCCGGCCCGTTCCAGGAGGAGCTCGGAGGTGAGAGGGTCGAGCCCTGTGTGGAGGCGGAGCCCGTAGCCCCGCACCTCGACCACCCACCCCATCTCCTCGGCCCTGGCGACGAGGGCCGCGGCCCGCTTGGCCCGGTGCTCGAGCTCGCGGCCGAGGGCGTGCACGGCGGCGCTCAGCGGCGCCCGGCCGGGGCTGGCGGCGCCGTGGGTCCTGTAGAGCTGGAGGGCCCAGCGTGGGACCTCGCCTTCGGTCAGCGCAGCGAGCTCCTCCTCGGCCGTGCCGAGCAGGAGCAGGCTCAGAGTCGCCACCCGCCCCCGCCCTTCCTGGCGGCCTCGAGGAGACCGCAGAGGCTAACTCCTTCCAACACCACTCCTGATGCTATTACTACTTCTACCCACCTAGGCTAGGTGCTTTCGCAGTATCCTGATTTAGTCATAGTGTGCCGCAGACTTAAGGGGTAGTCGGGTGTATAGTAAGATCTACGTCCCGGTCGATAACTCGGAGCATTCGAACGCGGCCGTCGAACTGTCTGTGGAGATGGCGCAGAGGTCGGGCGCAAGCCTGGTCGGATGCCATGTCTATGCGGCCCGGATGCACGACGTCCGCTTCAAGCAGATGGAGTACACCCTGCCCGACGAGTACCAGCAGGAGCAGGAGCTCGACCGCCAGCGCCGGATCCACGACTCCCTGATCACCCGGGGCCTGCAGCTGATCTCGGACTCCTACCTGGACGTGATGAAGGCGGTCTGCGAGAGGGCCGGGCTACCCGTCGAGTACAGGACGTTCGACGGCAAGAACTGGGAATGCCTGGTCGAGGACATATCGAGCTCCGACTCCGACCTCGTCGTGATGGGGGCGGTGGGCACCGGGGCGGTGCGCGACAGCCAGGTCGGCAGTGTCACGGAGAGGGTGACCCGGCGCATACGCAAGGACTGCCTGGTCGTCCGCAACGTCAAGCCCATGGCGGCTTCGGCCTCGGATCGGATCCTGGTCGGCATCGATGGCAGCCCCCAGGCCTTCGCCGGGCTGAAGACGGCTCTGGAGTTGGCGCGCCTCTTCGGGAAGCGGGTCGAGGCCGTGGCCGTGTACGACCCCTACCTCCATTACGCGCTCTTCAACGGCATCGTGGACGTGCTCTCGGCCGAGGCCTCCAAGGTCTTCAGGTTCAAGGAGCAAGAGCAGCTCCACGAGGAGATCATCGACACGGGCCTGGCCAAGATCTACGACTCCCACCTCAAGGTGGCGGAGTCGGTCGCGCGGGACGAGGGCGTGGAGCTGGCCACCACGCTCCTCGACGGCAAGGTCTTCAAGAAGGTCCTCCAGCGGGTGCGGGAGGACCCCCCGTGGCTCTTGGTGCTGGGCCGGATCGGGGTCCACTCCGGCGACGGGATGGACATGGGGAGTCATACCGACAACCTCCTCCGCATGGCGCCCTGCAGCCTGCTGGTCTCCAGCCGCACATACGTCCCCCCCGTGGACGTCCAGGCGGAGGCCGGGGTGACCTGGACGGAAGAGGCGCTGGCTCGCATGGAGAAGGTGCCCGCTTACTTCCGCGGCATCTCCCGCACGGCGGTCTCGAGGTTCGCCATGGAGCGCGGACACTCGGTCATCAGCTCCGATCTCATCGACCGCGCCATCGGGGAGATCATGCCCGCCCACGCCGCGCGGGCCATGGGGGTGGAGAGCAGGGCCTCGTTCCCGTCCGGGATGGAGGAGGCGGCCACGTGCCCGACCTGGATCTGCCGCCGGTGCGGGCGGGCGGCCCGCGATGTCAAGCCGGTGCGCTGCCCCGCCTGCGGGGAGTCGGACTTCGCCGGCATCGACAAGGAGGCCATGACCGTCATGGCCGGACGCGAGGGCGGGGTGGAGGAGGAGCGCGCCTTCGACGGTTTCAAGGTCCGCTGGACGGTGGAGGGCAAAGAGGCCCTGCGCGCGGTCCCCCGGGGCTACGAGTGGAGGCGGGTCAAGGCCCGCATCGAGAAGCTCGCGCGGACGAGGCGCCTGCCCACCATCACGAGGGAGTTCGTGGAGGCCAACCTGGAGGACGCCCATGCCCCCGTGAGCGAGGCCCTCACCACCTCTGGGGTGGAGGCGCGTGGGGAGGAGGCGGCTCCCGCCGCTTCGGGGGGGGGCCCGCCGGCGCCCGCGGGGCCCCCGTCCGGAGCCCTCACCTGGACCGACGAGGCGGGGGTCAGGCTCGACCGCGTGCCCGCCGGCTTCATGCGCGTGCTGGCCCGGGCCAAGGTCGAGGAGTTCGCCCGCAAGATCCGCGCCGACCGCATCAGCCTGGAGGTCGTGGAGGGGGGCCTGGCCGAGGCGCGGGGCCTCATGCGGTCCATGGTCCGCGCCTACGGACCGGGCGCGGAAGAGGCCGCACGGCTCTTCCACGGCGGCGAGGTCCCGCTCCCCTCCGAGCCCTCGCCGGGCTGGACCGAAGACGGCGTCCGCCGCCTCAACGAGATCGAGGTCGAGGCCGCCGAGAAGTTCGACCCCGCCCGGGCCCGGGGCCTGGCCCAGCACGCCGCCGAATCCATCGCCGCGCGCTCGCAGGAGGCCATCAACGCGGACTTCCTGGAGCGGATCGGGCTCAAGCTCGGCTATGGGCATCCCCTCAGCGCGCGCACCTACGAGCACAGGTTCACGTGGACCGAGGAGGCCGAGGCCCGCCTCGAGCAGGTGCCCGGGTTCTGCCGGGAGATGGCGAGGTGGCGGGTCGAGTGGCAGGCCGCCAAGAACGGGCTCGGCGAGGTCATCACCCCCGAGGTGATGGACTCCAAGTACGCCGCCTGGGGGGAGGTGTCGGAGCGGATGCTCTCGTCGGGCCGGAGCATGGAGTGGGAGCCCGCCGCCGTGGCGCGCATCGAGCGGGTCCCCGACTTCGTGCGCGGCCAGGTCGTGCAGTCCGTGGAGGGAAACGCGCGCGCGATGGGTCTCCAGAAGGTGAGCGGAGCCGTCCTCGACAGCGTGATCGAGAAGTGGATCGCCACGGGGGATTTCCACGAGGGGCGCTACGGCTTCAAGGCTCGTCCGGCGCACTGACGGCGGCCTCCCGGGCCCCTCCGGGGACGGCCTCTTGGCGCTGGAGTCGCTCGACCTGACCCTGGGCTACCCGGGCGGAAAGGGGCTCTTCGACGTCTCGCTTCGCCTGGGCGGCGGCCATGTGCTGGGCGTCCTGGGACCCAACGGCTCCGGCAAGACGACCCTGCTCTCCCTGCTGGCCGGGCTCAGGGCCCCCACCTCGGGGAGCGTCAGGTGGTTCGGGTCACACACCTCGCCGGGGCCCTCTGTGCGGCGGCGCCTGGGGGTCCTGCTCGACTCTCCCGCCCACTTCGACCACCTGAGCGGGTACCAGAACGCCTGGTTCTTCACCCGCCTCATGGGCGTCGGCGCAAACGAGGCCGGCGGCCGCCTTCGCGAGCTCCTCCTGTGGGTGGGACTCTGGGAAGACCGCGACCGCCCGGTGCGCGAGTACTCACTGGGCATGAAGCGGCGCCTCGCCCTCGTGGAAGCGCTCGCGCACCGACCCCCGCTCTTGCTCCTCGACGAGCCCACCCTGGCCCTCGACTTCGGTGCCGAGCTGAACCTGATCGAGGCCCTGGCCAACCTCGCGAAGGAGGGCTGCGCCGTGCTCGTGGCGACCAACGACGTACCCCTCGCCGAGCGACTTTGCGAGAGGGTCGCGTTCCTCCACGAGGGAAGGCTCCTGCGCGACGGCAGCCGCGCCTCGCTGCTGCGCGAGGTCGGCACCGCGACGCGCCTCGAGCTCCGCCTCCGCTCCCCCGTCGACGTCGCCCGCGTGCGGGCCGTGCCCGGAGTCGCCGCCGCCGGGGTGGGCGGTGACCGCGTCGTCGCCGTCCTGGCCGACGGCGCCGAGCCAGCGCGGGTGCTGGCGGGGCTCGACGGCCAGGGCGCGCTGGTGACCGAGATGCAGGTCCGGCGCCCTGACCTCGGCGACGTCTTCCTCAAGCTGACGGGGGCCACGCTGGAAGGCGCCTCCCCGCACCGCCTGGGGAGCCCGTGAGCGTGAGCGCGAGCGTCCCCGCCACCCGCCTCCCCCGCGCGCGGCGCCTGCTGGCGGGCTCCATCTGGGGGCGCGAGATGGTCGAGCTCCTCCAGCGGCCGCGGGCGCTGGCCGTCAAGCTCCTCTTCCCGGCCGCCGTGGCGGCCCCGCTCCTCTTCAGCGCCGCCCCCGCCTTCTACGCCGCCATGGCCCTCACCATGCTGGCGGGCACGATGGCCGCCCTGGGCTCGGGGGCCGTCCTCTCCCGGGAACGCGCGGCCGGCCTCACCGTCCGCTACCTCCTCCTTCCCTCCAGCCCCCGCCGCGTCTGCCTCGAGCGCCTGGCGGTGGCGGCCGGGATCGACCTCTTCCAGTTCGCGCCGGTCCTGCTCTTGGTCCTGGCCCGGCGGCCGGGCCTGGCCGCCTGGTGGCCGGCCCTCGTCCTAGCGACGGCCGGGACGCTGATGGCCGGCAACGCCCTGGGCGCTCTCGCCAGCACCCTCACCACCTCTCCGGGCGAGGTCATGCTCTACGTCCTCCTGCCCACCTTGCCCGGGCTCTATCTGGCGGGCGTCTTCACCCCCTTCACGGATCCCGTCCGGACCACGATCTCGAGGCTTCTCCCCTACTCCTATCTGCACCAGGCCCTCATGGGGGCTCTGGGCGGGAGCGCGGGCATGGCGCCCTGGCAGGCCGGCCTGGGCGGGCTCTGCTTCGTGCTCCTGGGCGCGGCGGCCGCGGTGGCGCTCGGGCGACGGCTCCTGGAGGCTCCCTGATGGCGGCCGCGCTCAGCCTTCATCTGGCCGCCACCTTCCCCATCAAGGTCCCGCCCATCTTCTTCCCGATCGTGGGCAACAAGTGGGCGGTGGGCTCCATGTTCCTCTTCCACATCGTGCTCGCCGCCTTCTCGATGGGGGCCGTCATCATCGCCCCCACCTACGAGCTGCTGGGGGCGCTCAGGAAAGACGCGCGCATGGACCGCTACGCGCACTCGCTGGCCTCCACCAACCTCAAGCTCTTCAGCTTCGGCGCCACGCTGGGGGCCTTCGCGGTCCTCCTGCTGACCGCGCTCTACGGCCGGCTCTTCATCTCCCTCATCTCGATCTTCTTCATCCCCATGGTGATCGCCTTCATGAGCTGGATTCTGACCTTCTCCTGCGAGCTCGCCTACGTCGTCCTCTGGCGGCGCATGGAGACGAGAAAGCCGCTGCACCTGGCCCTCGGCTGGCTGGGCGGGATCACAGAGCAGCTCTTCTTGTTCTTCATCGTCGGGGTCGACAGCTTCACGCTGACGCCGGGCCGGGGGCAGGGCACGGGGGCGGTCTTCAACGCCTCCTTCTGGCCGGAGTTCGCGCACCGCTTCGTCGGCAACATCTCCTGGGTCTCCTTCATCATCGCCGCCGTCATGGCCGTCTTCACGGCCGTGACCGCCGAGCCTCTGGAGCGCGCCTACTACGCGTGGGCGGCGCGAGTGAGCATGGCCGTAGGCTTCTTGAGCCTTTTCCCCCAGGTCCTGCTCGGCGCCTTCTACGCCCACCAGATCAGGTCCGCCTCGCCGGGCGCGTTCGACTACTCGTTCCGGGGCCCCTTCTCCTCCTTCTGGCTGGTGCAGGAGGCGTTCTTGGCCCTCATCCTGATCGGCACCTCCGTGCACCTCTGGCGGTCGCGCCTGCGTGGCAACCCCGCCGTGCCCGCGCTGGTGGGCCTCGAGGGCCTGGCGGCCGTGGCCATGATCCTGCCCTCCTCGGTCTACCCGGGGGCCCTCTTCTACGCACGCTACGTGGCCCTGGGCGTGGCCATGCTGATCACGCTCGCCCTCCTCGCCCTCTGGGCCTTCCCCCGTGGCCGTGCCGAGACCCGGGGCCGCCTGGGCCAGGGGGCGCTGGCGGTGGCGGGGGTCACGGCCGTCCTTCTCTTCCTCTTCATGGGCGTGATCCGGGAGACCGCCCGCGGCGACTACGCCGTCTACGGCCGGATGACGCAGTCGCAGGGACAGACGCTCTTCTCGCCACCCCGGGGCTACTACCCGTGAGGGCCGTGCCGCTCAGCGCCATGGGCGACCTGCAGACCTACTTCTACCTTTTCCTGCTGGGGGCGGCGGGACTGGTTCTGGTGGTCGCGCTCTTCGCCTTCGGGGGGCGCGACTGGGTCAGGTTCGTGCGGGGCGGGCCGCGCATGACGGTGGCGGTGGTGACGGCGGCCCTGGTCTTCCAGGCCGCGTTCTGGGCGCTCTTCGTGGCCGGGATGGTATATGGGCTCGGACTTCACACCGCCGGGTGACCCGGTGGGGATGAGCCGGCGTGGATTCCTCACCTTGGGGGTCCGGCTCTGGGGCGCGGCCATCGCCCTCATCTTCGCGGTGCCCGTGGTCGGCTACGTCGTCTCGCCGCTCTTGAGGGGCTCGCCGCGCGTCTGGCGCAGGGCCGGCTTCGTCGGCGACCTCGCCTACCTGGAGCCCCGGAAGTTCACGGTCCTCTTCCCCCCCGAGAACTCATGGGCGGCGCAGGAGGTCCCCTTCGCCGTCTACGCGGTCCGGCTCCCGGGGGGGCGGGTGAAGGCACTCGCCAACATCTGCACCCACATGCAGTGCCCCGTGCGCTGGGACCCCCCCCGGGGCGCCTTCCTGTGCCCGTGCCACGGCGGGCTCTACACGGCCGACGGCACCAACATCGGCGGCCCCCCGCCCAAGCCGCTCTCCCAGTGGGTGCACAGGATCGACGCCGACGGCGTGCTCTACGTCCAGAACCGGCTCACCGAGGCGATCTGAAGGTGGCCCGGCCGGACCTGCGCTCCTGGCTGCCCTTCCGTCCCGCCGCCACCGCCCGCGCCGCCGCCCGGCAAACGTTCGACTGGCTGGACGAGCGGGCGGGGCTGCGCACGCTGCTCCTGGAGACGCTCTACCACGCGGTGCCGGTGCGCGGCGGCTGGGCGTACACGCTGGGCAGCGCGACGCTGGTCCTGATGGTGAACCAGCTCGTGACCGGGATCGTCCTCACGACCATGTACGTGCCCTCCACCCAGGAGGCCTGGCAGAGCCTCCAGTACGTGAAGCAGCACGACGCCTTCGGCTCCATCGTCCGCGGCATGCACCTGTGGGGCGCCTACCTGCTCCTGCTCCTGATCGGGCTCCATATGCTGCGCACGTTCTTCTCGGGCTCCTACAAAAGACCCCGCGAGCTGAACTGGGTGACCGGCGTCCTGCTCTTCCTGCTCGTCCTCGGGCTCTCCATCACGGGCGCGTTCCTGCCCTGGGACCAGGCCGCGTACTGGACCGCGGTCGTCGTCACCAACCTGGTCCGCTACGTGCCCGCGGTCGGCAACCAGCTGGGCGAGATGTGGCGCGGCGGCGTCTTCCTGGGCCCCATCACGCTCGTGCGCACGTACGGCATCCACATCTGGGTGCTGCCCGCCATCACCTACTCGCTGGTCGGGATCCACCTCTACCTGCTCCTCAAGCACGGGGAGTTCGGCTCCTACGTCAACTACCGGGGCGCCTACAGGTCCAAGTCGGGGTGGGCCGAGGCGCCCCCGCCTGAGGCCCGCTCCGTCGAGCCCCCCTATCCGGCCGCCCCCACCGAGGACTACTGGGCGGCCCCGCTCGAGACCGAGGACTTCCACCCCGGGCAGACCTTCAAGGACGCCACCCTCTCCGGCCTCCTCATGATCGCCATCCTCCTCCTCGCGATCGGCGTCGGCGCCCCCCTCGAGAGCCCCGCCAACCAGGCCACCACCACCTACACGCCCGTCCCGGAATGGTTCTTTTTGCCCCTCGACCAGCTGCTCGTGCTGGTGCCCCAGCCGCTCATCCCGCTCGCCCTCTTCCTGCCCGGGGCGGGCTCTCTGCTTCTGCTCGCCGTGCCCTTCTTCGACCGCAGCCCCGAGCGCAACCCCTGGCAGCGGCCCCTGGTCGTGTTCCCCGCGCTCTTGATGGTGGTCTTCATGCTGGTCCTGACCGCGCTCGGGTCGGGAAGGCTCTTCAACCTGTGACGGACCTCGCCCTCGTGCAGCCGCTGCTGGCCGGGGTCGGCCTGCCTTCCCGAGCGCCCGACTTCGGCGGCCTCACCGGGCACCGCATCACCATCGGCCTGCTCTTCGAGACCCACGCCCTCTTCGCCTTCCTGGTCAGCGGCGCCACCCAGCTGGGGCCCATCCTCGAATGGGTCGGGTACCTCAAGCAGGACCAGAGGTACGACCGCCTGGCGCGGGGGATCTCCAAGTTCCTCGTCTACTTCTTCGCTGTGGGCGCCTTCTTCGCCATCGCGGTCGTCACCTTCGCGCTGACCGGGCTCTTCGGGAAGGCCTGGCAGAGCATCAACCGGGTCACCTTCTGGGCCTTCTACGTGGAGGGCTGGAGCTTCGCCATGATGGTCATCGCGGCCTACATCTGGCACTACAGCTGGGACCACCTGCGCGCGTACAAGCGGCTCCACATCGCCATCGGCGGCCAGCTCGCGATCGCGTCCTTCCTGCAGGTGACCATGATCGACGTGGTGGCCAGCTACATGCTGACCCCCAACAACCCCGCCCAGCCCATCCGGGTCTTCTTGAACCCCACGCTCTACCCCCTCCAGGTCCACCGCACGGTCGGCAACCTCGCCTACGTGGCCTGGGCCGTCGGGGCCTATGGCGCCATCCGCTTCCTGCGCTCGCGCCAGCTGGAAGAGCGCGCCTACTGGGACTGGGTGGGCAGTCTGGGCATGCTCATCGGGACCGGGATGTCGCTGCTGCAGCCCATCGTCGGCTACTCCTACGCGAAGGAGATCCAGCTCCACGCGTACGGCGCCTGGTACAAGATGATGGAGGGGACGCTGAGCCCCGAGTTCCTGGGCCAGATCACGCTCCTGGGCATGATCTTCCTGGTCCCCGCCATCTACTTCGCCGTGCGCCTCAGGCGGGACCGCGCCCCGGGATCGTTCGTGCTCAAGGTGACCGCCTTCGCGCTACTGCTCGACACCCTTTTCGCGGCCATTCCCTCCCACCTCGCCTTCACCTTCGACCAGGTCCAGGCGGCGGGGCTGGACCGCCCCTTCTGGCAGGGCGGGCTCGTGGTCCCATTTGCGGCCATGATCCCCTACAAGGTCACCGCCCTGGTCTTCATGACGCTGCTGCCCTGGTTCGCGATCATCTGGTACCTGCGGGGCGCGCGCCGCATCGCCTGGGGAAGCGCAGGCCGGCTGGAACAGGGGCTCTGCATGGTCAGCCTGGTCCTGGTCGCCACCATGATCATGCTCATGGGGTTCATCCGGGAGAACTCCCGCTACCCGGACATCGTGGCCGGCCACATCACCATCCAGGGCCAGACCTACATCGACCAGCCCCCGTCCGCGTTCCCGGCCGGCCCCCCTTGAGATGACGCCTGGGCGTCTTCCTTTTGGGGGCTCTGGCCGCCGCCATCCTGGCCGCCTGCTTCGGCGTCGGACCACCGCCTCCGGCGACCGTGAGCGGCGTCGCCCGCGTCGTCCACGTCCTCGACGACCCCATCACGGTGGGCGACTTCTCGCCCTCCACGGTCACCATCCACGTGGGGCAGTCCGTGGCCTGGATCAACGACAGCGGCGACTGGCACAGCGTCACCTTCTCCGGCCCGGGCATGCCCAACCACAGATCGCTGGCGCCGAAGGGTGTCTGGGTCCACGGCTTCACCAGGCCGGGCGTGTTCAGATACCGCTGCCTGTACCACCCCGGAATGGAGGGGGTGGTGGTGGTGCTCACCAGCCGCGGGCCCGGGGGCTCGCCGCCGACCGCCTCCCCCGCCCCCACGCCTTGAGGGTGAGTGTTCGCGGAGGCTGGGAGGTGAACGAGCGCAGTAACCGCCGCGAGGTCCTCAACCAGACGCGCCGCCGCGTCGAGCGAGCGCTGGCGTCCGAGGGACCGGCTGACGAGCTGGCGGCGGCCGCCGAGGCGCTGCTCGGCCGGGAGGAGCCGGAGCCCAAGGATGTGGCGGCTCTCCGGACTGCGCTGACCCGCTACCGAAGAATCCGCGGCGGTTAGGTTTCGTCATCTCCCTCGGGCGGTCCAGGACTTCCGCAGCTCCAAGGCGGCCGAGGCCCCTGACCGTCCTCCGGGCGCTGCGTTAGGGTTGGCGCACCGGTGACAAGGGGACGCGTTACAGGAGGCCTGCGTGATGAGTCCTCCTGACCCGTCTTCTGCGGGCTCGACGCGGTCTCCGCGCGACCTTCCGAGGGAGACCCATTTCGTGGTCCGGCTCCGCCGTGGAGGCCCCTGGGACTGGTCCCGGGGCATGCGCCGGCAGGAGGGGTGGGCGGCCCACGCGGCGTTTATGGACGCCCTCGTCGAGGAGGGCTTCATCCTGGTGGGCGGTCCCCTGGGGGAGCCGCCCGACGGCGAGGGCGACACGCTGCACGTCGTCGAGGCGGAGTCGGAGGAGGCGGTCCGATCCCGGTTCGCCGCTGATCCCTGGGCGCACAACGGCATGCTCGCCCCCGTCAGCATCCAGCGATGGACGGTGCTCCTGGACGGGCTCGGCCTCCGCGGTCGTGGGTCCGAGACCTCTTCGGAAGAGGGGGATCCGTAAGCCCGGCGGTGCTCCGAGCCGCAACGGGCTTACGCGGGAGCACGCGGGCCGGCCGAGGCCCCGGCGCCGGCGATCACCACACGAAGGGGATGAGACGTTTGCGCCCCGATGCGTAGGAGAGGTAGGCCGAGCCCAGCGTCGCCGAGAGGGCGGCCTCCTCGACGTGGATGCGGATGACGAAGCCCGCGACGGGGATCACGGCCAGCGCGGCCAGGCTGAGCCAGTTGCCGTACATGCACCCGATCCCGGTCAGGGCCAGTAATCCGCCGACGTAGCTGGGGTGCCGCACGAACCGGTAGGGTCCCGTCGCGATCACGGGCTGGTCGGCGCTGGTCATGACCGTGAAGGTGAAGTAGCGTCCCAATGTCCGCATCGCCCACCACCTGAGGGCGATCCCGCACCAGGTGAGGGCGAGGCCTATCGCGAAGCCGAGGGCGGGGTCGTGGGAGGACGCGCCCGGGACCCTGCCAGCGGCCAGCGCGGCCGCCACGACCGCGACGACGTAGCAGAGGCGGAGGAGGCGCAGGCTCCCGCGGTCCGCCGGCGTCGCCTCGGGCCGGCGGCGGAGCGCGTGCGGGAGCTCGACGGCGATCCACACCGCCAGCGTGGCGACGAAGAGTGCCCCGGGGCCGAGGTGCGCCACGAAGTAGGGCCCCGTCGTGACATGGGCCCCGGCCAGAGGGCCTGGGTGAAGCCATCCGACGCCACCCACGGGGCCGGCCTCCCCGGTGGTCAGATCACGCAACTCCTGGTTCCCTTCGCGAGGAAGTGAACCACACGGCCGTCGCCGGCCTCCTGGGCGCCAGCGCCCTCGCGCTCGCCCTCAGATCTCTGCGGTTCGCCCGCAAGGGCGTCGGCGCCTATGGAGGGCCCGCCTCAGTCACAGGGCTCCCATCACAAGACTTCATATCGTGACCGTGTGGATTGGACACCCGGGCGGCGGCCGGCCGGCGGCCGCCGCCGCGCCCGGGGCTCTAACCTGTCCTCGACCTCGGCGCGAGGACGAAGGTCCCCTCGCGGCCGGGCGGGAGGCGGAGATGAGCAGGCTCGGTCTTGAGCGGTCGGTGGTGGACCGCGACGTGTACGAGCGGACGGTCGGCCGGTTCAAGGAGGCGGGCATCGTCCTGCCCACGTTCGCGCAGCTGGCCGGACCCGACCGCATCCCGGCGCCCATGCAGGAGGCGCTGGCGGGCGTCGACCCGGACGCGGCTGACCCCCGCAACCTCTTCCGCGTCCACTGGTTCAACGCACACGACCGCCGGACGCGGGACAAGGTGCCCGGCCACCTGGTGCTGCCCTCCGAGTTGACGGGCGTCGAGAGCCCGGTGGTGGTGCTGCTGGGGGACCGCTTCCCCATGATCGCCGCCCACAAGGTGCTGGCCGCCTACGGGTGCCTTGTGCCCCGCATCGTGACCGGGCAGTTCGACCCCACCCGCCAGCGGGCCGTCTGGCCGTCCACGGGCAACTACTGCCGGGGTGGCGTCGCCATCTCCCGGCTGATGGGGGCGCGCGGCGTGGCCGTGCTGCCGGAGGGCATGAGCGAGGAGCGCTTCAGCTGGCTGGCGCGGTGGGTGGAGCGGTCCGAGGACGTCGTCCGCACCCCGGGCTCGGAGAGCAACGTCAAGGAGATATACGACCGCTGCGCCGAGCTGGCCCGCGACCCCGGCAACGTCGTCTTCAACCAGTTCTCGGAGTTCGCCAACCACCTCGTCCACTACCTGTGCACGGGCCGCGCCGTGGAGAGGGTGATGGAGGCCTTGGGCGAGGGCCGGCCTCAACTCAAAGCGCGCGCCTTCGTCTCCGCCACGGGCTCGGCGGGCACCCTCGGGGCGGGGGACTACCTGCGCGAAAGGCTGGGCACCTCGACCGTCGCCGTGGAGGCGCTGGAGTGCCCGACCATGCTGGCCAACGGGTTCGGGGCCCACAACATCCAGGGCATCGGCGACAAGCACATCCCCCTCATCCACAACGTCATGGCTACGGACCTGGTGGTGGGCGTCTCGGACCGCGCCACCGACCGTCTCAACGTCCTCTTCCAGACCCCTCCGGGGCGGCGCTACCTGGCCGCCCGGCGGTCCGTGCCGGAAGCGGTCGTCGCGGGCCTGGGCTCGCTCGGCCTCTCCGCCATCTGCAACGTGGTGGCGGCCGTCAAGGTCGCCCGCTACCAGGGCTACGGCCCCGACGACGCCGTGCTGACCGTGGCCACGGACGGCGCCCCTATGTACCGGACGGAGGCGCAGAAGTGCCTGCGGTCCGGCTTCCCGGACGGTCTGGACGAGGTGGGCGCGGCCGAGATCTTCGGCGAGCACGTCCTGGGCGCCGGGGCCGGCGACGTGCTGGAGCTGACAAGGCCGGAGCGGACCCGGATATTCAACCTTGGGTACTTCACCTGGGTGGAGCAGCAAGGAGTCCCGCCGCCGGAGTTCGAGGCCAGGCGGGACCAGACCTTCTGGTCGGAGCTGCGGGCGCTGCTGCCGGAGTGGGATGCCATGATCGACGAGCTCAACTCGAGGGCCGGCCACCCGACGGCGAGGTGAGCGCGCTCCCGATCCGGCTGGTGTGCTCGGGCTGCGGCGCTTCCCCGGCGCCGGAGGATCCCTGGCCCTTTGGCTGCCCGGCGGCCGGCTCCGACGACGTCGACCACGTCCTCGTCCGCCGCCTGGAGGCCGGCAGCGGGGCCTGGCCGCGGGGGCACGCCGGCTCCCAGCCCTTCCTGCGCTACCGGGCCCTGCTCCGCTCCTACCACCTGGCCCTTTGGGGAGGGCTGGGCGACGCCGGCTTCGTGGAGATCGTCCGCGGCCTCGACGCCAGGGTGGCCGCGATCGAGGGGAGAGGCTTCGCCGCCACGCCCTTCTTCCGCTCGCCGGCCCTCAGCGAAGCGCTGGGGTTCGCCCCTCCGGGGGGCGTCTTCGTGAAGGACGAGACGGTGGGGGTGGCAGGGTCGCACAAGGCCCGGCACCTGATGGGGATCGCGCTCCACCTCGAGGTCGCCGACCGCGTCGGCCTCACCCGTGGCCGGGCGGCGCCCCGGCTCGCCATCGCCAGCTGCGGGAACGCGGCGACGGCGGCGTCCGCCATCGCCCGCGCCGCCGGCAAAGAGCTCGAGGTCTTCGTGCCCGAGGGCGCCGACCCCGCCCTCCTGGCCCGGCTCCGGGTGCCCGGGGTGCGGATCGAGGCCTGCTCCCGGGGGCCGGGGGTACGGGGCGACCCCGCCTACGCGAGACTGCGCCAGGCGGTGCGGGAGGGGGCCCTGCCCTTCACGTGCCAGGGCGACCTCAACGGCCTCGCCGTGGAGGGGGGCGAGACCCTGGGCTGGGAGATGGCCGACGCCTTCTTGGCGAAGGGCGCGGCGCTCGACCGCGTCGTCGTGCAGGTCGGCGGGGGCGCCCTGGCCAGCGCGATCGTGCAGTCCTTCCGCGAGGCGGCTGAGCTGGGCGCGCTGCCGAGGCCGCCCCGCGTCGACACGGTCCAGACCGAGGCCGCCTCCCCGCTCGCTCGAGCCGCCGAGCGCTTGGCCGCCCGGGTCACCGGGGGGGACTCCCCTCGGGACGCTCTCGCGTACGCCGTGCGGCACCGCTCCCAGTTCATGTGGCCGTGGGAAGAGATCGGCGCCAGCGTCGCCGAGGGCATCCTCGACGACGAGGCCTACGACTGGGTGGCCGTGCTGGAGGGGATGCAGGCTACGGGCGGCTGCGTCGTCGTGGTGGACGAGGTCCGGCTGCGGGAGGCGAACCGCCTCGGGACCGCGGCCGCCGGCATCGGCGCCGACGACACCGGCACCGCCGGCCTGGCCGGCCTCATGGCGCTTGTCCGCGAGGGTGCCGTGGACCCCTCTGAGAAGGTGGCCGTCCTCTTCACCGGCGCCCGCCGCGAAAGCCGCCTCGGGCCGCCCTGAAAAGGGGCCGCGACGGGGTTCCGGGCTCACGCGGCCGGGCTCCGGGCTTCTCTCACCTGACGCCCCGGATGCGGCGGACCCAGAGCGTGGCCAGGACGAACCAGACGGCGGCGCTCGCGAAGACGGCCCGATAGCCGAGCCCGTGGCCGGTCGTGATGCCGGCCAGGGTCCCGCTCCGGTTGAGCTCGTAGAGCACGGGCGAGAGGAGGGCCGGGGCGAAGACCTGGGGCAGGGTGTAGGCGACGTGGAAAAGGGCCATGTCGCGGGCGCCCGAACGCGCGCGGTCGGGCAGCACGTCACAGGCCAGGGCCCAGTCCACGGACGAGTAGGCCCCGTACCCGATCCCGAAGAGGATGCCCAGCAGGTAGACGGCGCGGAGGTCTGAGACGAGCGTGAAGAGGAGGACGCAGGCGACCAGGCCCTGGAGCGCGCTGGAGGCGTAGACGAAGGCTTTGCGCCGGCCGGTCCGGTCGGACAGGTACCCGCAGGCGACGGCGGGCAGGACGCCCCCTCCCAGGACGGCCAGGAGCCAGAGGTCGCTGGCGGCAGCGTAGTTGGGGGCGCGGACGACGTCCTGGAAGTAGAAGGCGACGAAGGGCAGGATGGTCCAGATCCCGAGGGTCTGGAAAAAGCGCGTGGTGAGGACCCAGCGGAAGTCGTGGTGGGCGAGCGGCGCCGTCGCCGCCCGCCAGGCGCCGCGGGCGGGCGCGGCGGGCGCTTCGCGAGGCGGCGGGCGACTGCCCTTCGAGGAGGGCTCCGCCAAGACGGCCAGCGACGTCAGCGTCCCCGCGGCCAGGAGCACGGCCAGGACGAGGTAGGAGACGGCGGCGCCCTGCGAGGTGCTCCCCAGCGCCCTCAGCACGACCAGGCTGGCGGCGAGGCAGAGCATCGTGCCGACGATGGAGGACGCGTTGAGCAGCCCCGACGCGCGGCCCCGGCGGGGCTCGGGGACGACGTCCGGCACGATGCCCGCGAAGGCGGCGGCGGCGGCGTTGTTGCCGACCTGGAGGACCAGGTAGGCGGCGATGAGGGCAGGGACCGAGGAGGCCCAGGCCAGGAGCACGAGCCCGAGAGCGTTGATCCCGGCGCCGGCCGCGATCCAGGGCGTGCGGCGCCCCCAGCGGCTCCGGGTCCTGTCGCTCAGCCACCCGGCGGCGACCGGCACCGCCACGGCCAGCACGCCCCCCGCCGCCGTGGCCTTGCCCACCACGAGCGCCTTCTGGGAGGGGGCCGTGAGCGCGGCCGAGAGGGCCAGGAGGACGTAGATGGCGTTCCACATGCCCTGGCTGGCGGCCCAGAAGGCGTTGATCCCGTTGAGACGCCAGAATCCTGGCTCCGGCCAGCCCAGGGTGCCGCTGGCGAGCGTGGACTCGCCGCCGGTGACGTCAGCCACGGCCAGTACGCCGCCGGGGCCGGGGCCGCTCGTGCCGGCTGGCCGCCGTCATCGGCCGTGAGCCTACTCCGGGAGCGCCCGGGGGTCTACCAGGTCACCCCCCGGGTGTTGCCGAGGGCGAAGAACCCGCTCGCGTCGGCCTCGATGCGGTAGCGGTAGGTGCCCCTGGCGCCGAGCGTGTCCGTGTACGAAGTCCCGGTGAGGCCCGTGGCCACCACCTGGTAGGGGCCGCCCGAGCGCCGGAGCACCTCGTACGTGATGGTGGTCACTGACGCCGAGGGTGAGGGCCGCCACGTGAGGACGACCGTGCCGGGGCCCGAGAGTGTCGCGCTGGTCAGATATGCGCGCCTCACGCGGAGCGTCGAGAAGTGGTTGCGCGAGGCCGACGTGGTGGTGCTCCAGAGCCCGAAGGCCGCGGAGACGGTGGCAAGGCAGAGGCAGAGCGCGAGCAGTGCCACCGCAAGGGCGAGGGCGAACCCCCTCACCGCCCCGCCCCCAGACCTCCCGCGGAGGCTCACGCGGCTCATTCAGAGGGCGAGCTCGGCCTTGCGGGTGAGCTCGGAAGCTGTCGCATCCCGGCCGGAAAGGATCTCCGCCGCCACGAACAGCGTGAAGATGAGCGGCGCCCCGACCATGAGCAGGAGGGCGAACATGCGCGTCTTGAAGAAGATGACGAGGTAGCCCAGGCGGGGGAAGGCGGCGGCCACCTCGGCCACCTTCCCCTGCGCAGGCACGCGCCAGCCGTCGGGCGCCGGGTTGGCGTCGCCCTTCGTGATGAAGAGCGCGGGGTGGCTGTCGAGCTCGCGGCCCACAACCCTGTGGGTGACTATGATGGCCGGCTCGGTGGGGGGGTGGAAGCTGATCACGTCCCCGACATGAACCTGGTTGGCCTGAACCGGCCGGACCAGGACAAGGGAGCCCTCCGGGATGGCCGGCGTCATGCTCGGCGAGACCACGGTGAGGTCCATGAATCCGAGCACGTGGAGGGCCAGGGCAATCGCCAGGCTGGCCGAGCCGACGATGAGGAGAAGGGTGAGCCCCGCCCCGGCGGCCAGCCGGTAGGCGAAGACGGCCAGCCTGGCGAGTGTTCCAGCCCGGTCGGCCGGGGAGGGCGCGCCGTCCCCGGCCCGAGACCGCCCGAGCGGGGCGGCGGCCCTGTCCGGCTGCGCGGCTCCCGCGGCTGCAGCCCTGGCCCTGGGCGCCGCGGCCCGGACCCTGGTCGCGGTGGCCCGGGCCTTGGTCCCGGGCGCGGCCGCCCTGGGGGTACGGCGGGGGCGCTCGCCGGTCAAGTCCTGAGACTTGTCCCTCGTCGCGCTCCGCCGCCGCTCGACAGCCACCACGGCCACCGGACCCCTCTCGCTCCGGAGCTCTAGAACGCGGTCCCGGCGGGCTGTGTGCCGGAGAACGTGACGCTGATCGTGTCCGTCAGGCCCTGGTAGGTGCTGGGCGCGGTGGGCGCCAGCAGGACGTGCACGCGCAGGTGGTCGGACCCGGTCACGGTGCAGATGAGCTTGCGGGCCGCGCGCTGACCGGAGGCGGCCGCGCTGTTGGAGCAGAAGGCGCCGGCCGCCAGGCTCCGGCCCGACATGATGACGGGCACGTAGGCGGCGCTCGATCCGACCACGTTGCTCTGGGCGCCGGCGCAGGTGGCGGCCGCGGCGCCGCCGGCGGGAACCGTCCACGCCACCGAGCAGCGCTCGACCCAGGCCTTGAGCCCGTTGGCGGCGTCCTTGTCGAGGGCGCTGGAGGGGTTGGCCGCGGTCGTCAGCTGGTAGGCGGTCAGGTCCTCGCTGCCGCTGTTGTTCACGGTCACGATCCCGGTCGCGCTGTCGCCGGGGACCATGTTCGTGAGGGTGACGAAGGCGGTGCCGCCCGCGCTGTTGCTCATGGACACCGTCCCGGTCGAGAAGAGGTTGTTGGACGCCGACGTGTTGGTCGCCCAGAGCGCGAAGCTCACAGTCCCCATCAGGCTGGCGAGCACGCCCAAGATCAGCATCACCATCAGCACGCGAGTTCTCGCGGATTTCAGCACCAGATTCCTCCTGTCCGTCTTTTCTCCGTCACGCTCCGTCATCTCGGTTGCGTAACGGCGTCACCAGGGTTTTACTTGCATGCATCCGGCTCCGCATCCGGCAATTCCCGTGCTTGATGCCCCTGCGTTTGCAGGGTCTGAGGGAAGGTCGGCGGCGGTCAGGCGGGGTCGCCGATCCTGGCCAGGGCCGCGATCACGAGGTCCCAGAAGCGGTCGAAGTCGAGGTCCGTGGCGACCTGGGCGTTGAAGGCGTGCCCGCGCCCCGACCTGAACTCGGTCACCGTCATACCGTAAGACCAGCGGCCCACGGTCTCGACGGCCACGAAGGCCTCCCGGCAGCGCATCACGTCCGGGTCTGCCACCCGCGCCACCGCGCAGGGGTCGTGGACCGGGGGAGAGGCGCCCAGTCCCTCGGCGCGGTAGCGGTCGCCGTAGAAGCGGAGCATGGAGAGGACGACAAGCGAGACAGGCGTCCCCAGCGCCTCGATGCGCTCCATGACCGCGGGCGTGGCGCGCGCCTGGTGCGTGAGGTCGAGCCCCACCATGGTCAGCGGCCAGCCGGCCTCGAAGACGATCTGGGCCGCCTCCGGGTCCACCATGGCGTTGAACTCCGCGGCCGGGGTGTGGTTGCCGCGCGTGAAGGAGCCTCCCATGAGCACCACCTCGCGCACCCGGGAGACGATGCGCGGCTCTTTGCGCACGGCCAGCGCGATGTTGGTGAGGGGCCCCGTGGGCACGAGCGTGATCTCGCCCGGCGAGGACATCACGAGGTCGACGACGAGGTCCACGGCGTGCACCGGCGAGAGCGGCACCTCCGGCTCGGGCCAGGCCGGACCGTCCAGGCCGGAACGTCCGTGGATGTGCCCGGCGGTCACCAGCGGGCGGAGCAGCGGTCCTTCGCTGCCCGCCGCCACGGGCACGTCCTGTATGCCCGCCGCCGTGCAGACGCGGCGGGCGTTGAGCGTGGTCTTGTCGAGGGTCTGGGTGCCCGCCACCGTCGTGATGGCGGCCAGCTCCAGGCCGGGGTCGCCGTGCGCGAGCAGGATGGCGATGGCGTCGTCGTGGCCGGGGTCGCAGTCGATGATGATCCGCCTCGCCACCTCAGCGCTCCCACGCGGGGCGGGGCGCCGGGGAGAGCCCGGTGCGACCGAGCGCCGCCGCCGCGCCGGGGTCGAGGGTGACCAGGGCCGGGACCGTGGGCAGCGCCTCCTGTGCGCCCGCACTCAGCGTGGCGGCCGCGCCCGCCGCGTTCGCGACCCTGACCGCGGCGCCGGCCTCGAGGCCTCTCGCCAGGGCCAGGGCGAGGGCGCCCGCGAAGGCGTCGCCCGCCCCCGTGGTGTCGATCGGGTCCACCCGGGGAGGCGAGGAGGAGACCTCGCGGCCGCCGCCGTAGAGGCTGGTCGGCCCCGACCCCCGGGTGACCACCACCGTGCCCGGCCCCAGGCTGGCCAGGGCCCCGGCCCCGGCGCCCGTCCCCGCCAGCCCGGCCGCCTCGAGCTCGTTGACGACGAGGACGTCGACCAGGGCCAGGAGGCCGGGGATCAGACGCCCGGCGGGCGAGGCGTTGAGGACCACCGTCGCCCCCACGGCTCGCGCGCGCTCGGCGGCGGCCAGCACCGCCTCCACGGGAACCTCGAGCTGCATGGCGAGGACGTCGCCGGCGCGCAGGCGGCCGGACGCGCGCGCCACCTCCGGCTCGCCCACGCGCGCGTTGGCCCCCGGCGCCACCGCGATGCAGTTCTCGCCACGCTCGTCGACCAGGACCAGGGCCGTGCCCGTGGGGCTGGCGGGGTCAGCCGCCACCAGGCCGGTGTCCACGCCCGCGCGCGCCAGCCGCTCGAGCAGGAAGGCGCCCAGGCTGTCCTCGCCTACGCGGCCGACCATGAAGACCCGGCCCCCCAGCCTGGCCGCCGCCACGGCCTGGTTGCCCCCCTTGCCGCCGGGCAGGGTGCGGAGCTCCCCACCCAGGACCGTCTCACCCGCCCGGGGGAGGTGTCCGACGGGGAGCACCAGGTCCGCGTTGAGGCTACCCATCACGACGACGTCGCCTGCGGCGCGTCCGCTCATACCTGGGGTACGCCCAGCTCCTCCATCCAGCGCTGGAACGCGATCAGTGGAAGGTCGGCGGGCCGGACGTAGAGCATGAGCCGGGAGGAGAGGGGAGGCAGGAGCCAGGGCCGCTGGCTCTCGACCACGGCCCGGTCCTGGGCCTGGATCCGGTCCTCGAACTCGAGGTAGTGGCCGTCCCGGGAGGGGTCGAGGTCGAAGTCGCGGGCGGTGCTGAGGAAGACGCTGGTGCTCGTGGCGGAGTGCGGGCACATGGCCATGAAGATGGCGTAGGAGCCGGCCGGCCCGCGCTTCAGGAGGTGGATCGTGGTGGGCGTGCACCGGTTCGTGTAGGTGACCTCCTCCATCTCGCCGGCGGCGCCGCCGATGGACTGGTTGGCGGGCTGCGCGTGGACGTAGGTGGAGACCAGCTGGCCTCCCTCGCGCCGGACCTGGTGGTCGGGGGGCTCCGGGTGGCCGGGGTCGCCCAACAGGCCCGGATGGACCCAGGCGAAGTGGGTGTCGTCGAGGCCCGCCATCACGATGCGGGGCGCGCTGGCAGCCCAGGGCGCGTACGCGCGCGGGGGCGTGGCGCGGAAGCCGGCCGCGCCCCACTCGGGATAAGAAGGTGGTGGCGGGGCCGGGCCCGCCGAAAGGCGGACCCAGATCAGTCCCTGGCGGTCGTGGACGGGGTGGGAGGCGACCCGGGCCTCGCGCGGGATGGCTGCCCCCCGCCGCGCCGGGATGTCCACGCAGCGCCCGCTCTCGTCGTACGTCCAGCCGTGGTAGCGGCAGCGCAGTCCGCCCTCGACCACCTCGCCCAGCGCGAGCGCGGCCCCCAGGTGGCGGCAGGTGTCGTCGAGGCAGGCGAGGAGACCGTTGATCCTGGCCACCACCAGCGGTCGGCCCAGCAGTGTGACCGCACGCGGCTCATCGCCCACGTCCTGGCTGCGCAGGACCGCGTGCCAGTGCACCTCCAGCGCGGCCAGGTAGGCGGACTCCGCGGCGGGCGGGGGGCCTGACACTGAAGGCAAGGGTAGCGGGTGGGCAGGCCCGGGACGCCGGACGCGCCTGCTCCGGCTGTAGGCTTCCGGCTGGATGCCGCGCGCGTACCCGACGGTCCTCGACCTGATCGGCAACACGCCGCTGGTCCGGCTCCAGAGGATCGCGCCCGCCGACGGCCCCCTTCTCCTCGCCAAGCTCGAGTACATGAGCCCGGGCGGGTCGGTCAAGGACAGGATCGGGCTGCGCATGATCGAGAAGGCGGAGCGGGAGGGCCTGCTCGCGCCCGGCGGGACCATCGTCGAGCCCACCAGCGGCAACACCGGCGTCGGCCTCGCCATGGCGGCCGCCATCAAGGGCTACCGCTGCATCTTCGTCATGCCGGACAAGATGTCAAAGGAGAAGATCTCGCTCCTGCGCGCCTTCGGGGCGGAGGTCGTGGTATGCCCGACGGCGGTGGCGCCGGACTCGGCGGAGAGCTACTACTCGGTCTCGGACCGCCTGGCGGAGGAGATCCCGGGGGCCTACAAGCCCGACCAGTACTCCAACCCCGCCAACCCGCAGGCCCACTACGAGACCACGGGCCCCGAGATCTGGGAGCAGACGGGTGGGGAACTGGACGCCGTGGTCCTCTCGGTGGGAACGGGAGGGACCGTCTCCGGAACGGCCCGCTACCTCAAGGAGCGCAGGCCCGGGATCCTCGTCGTGGCGGCCGACCCCGAGGGCTCTATCTACTCCTCCCGGACCATGCATCCCTACCTGGTGGAAGGGATCGGGGAGGACTTCTGGCCCCAGACCTACGACCCCTCCTTGGTCGACGAGTACGTGACCGTCACCGACCGCGACTCCTTCCTGACCGCGCGCCGGCTGGCCGCCCAGGAGGGGCTCATGGTGGGGGGGTCGGGGGGCACTGCCGTGCACGCCGCGCTGGAGGTGGCGCGCCGCTTCGGCCCCGAGGCGACGGTGGTCACCCTCATCGCGGACGGGGGGCGGGGCTACCTCTCCAAGTTCTACGACGACAACTGGATGCTCGAGTACGGGTTCATGGAGCGCCGCGCCCCCGCCCCCACCGTGGACGAGGTCCTCCGCTTCAAGCGGCAGGGGGAGCCGGACCTGGCCCGGGTCGTCACCATCGAGTCGCGGGAGAAGGTGGGGCAGGCCATCTCGCTAATGCAGAAGTACTCCATCTCGCAGCTGCCGGTCGTCCGCCACGACGTCGAGGAGAGGTCGATCAAGCTGGCCGACATCATCGGCTCCCTGCAGGAAAGGGGCCTCCTCGACCGCGTCTTCAAGGACCCGGACGCCCTCAACGAGGACGTCGCTTCGGCCATGGGGCCCCCGCTGGCGGTGGTGGAAAAGGGCGCCTCCCTGGACAGCGTCTTCGCCGAGTTGTCGGGCGGGAACCCGGCCGTGGTGGTGGCCGAGCGGGAGCGCCCGGCCGGCATCCTCACCCGCTCGGACCTGCTGGAGTTCCTGGCCAGGCGCTGAGGCCAGGCCGAACTTCAGAGGTCGAGGGCCTGGTCAAGGTCCTCGACCAGGTCGGTCGCGGCCTCGATCCCGGCCGACAGCCTGATCAGGTTGGGGGGCACGGCGAAGGGCGAGGAGGCCGTCGACGCGTGCGTCATCCGGGCCGGGTGCTCGATCAGGCTCTCGACGCCGCCCAGGCTCTCGGCCAGGGTCCAGATCTTGGTGCGCTCGACCATGGCCAGGGCCGCTTCCTCGGAGGGCAGGAGGACCGAGAGCATGCCGCCGAAGTCGGTCATCTGGCGGGCCGCGACCTCGTGGCCGGGGTGGTCCGGGAGACCCGGGTAGAGCACGCCTCGCACTGAAGGGTGCCCGCGCAGGAACTCCGCCACCTGGCGAGCGTTCTCGCAGTGGCGGCGCATGCGCAGCGCCAGCGTCTTGAGCCCGCGCAGGACGAGCCAGGCGTCGAAGGGACCGGCCACCGCCCCCAGGGAGTTCTGCAGGAAGGCGAGGCTCTCGGCCAGGTCCGGCCGGCTGGTGGCGGCGAAGCCCCCCACGAGGTCCGAGTGGCCGCCCAGGTACTTGGTCGTGGAGTGGACGACGATGTCGGCGCCCAGCTCCAGCGGCCTTTGCAGGTAGGGGCTGGCGAAGGTGTTGTCCACCACCACCAGGGCCCCGGCGGCGTGCGCGGCGCCCGCCGCCGCCGCGATGTCGACCACGTTCATGAGCGGGTTGGTGGGAGACTCCAGCCAGACCAGCCTGGCCCCGTCGAGGTGGCCGGCGAGGCCGGCGCCGGCCTCCTCCGCGGTCACGTATCCGAACCTGTAGCCCTTGGGCTCCAGGACCTGGTTGAAGAGGCGGTAGGTGCCGCCGTAGACGTCGTTCACGGAGACCACGAGGTCGCCCGGGGAGACAAGGTGCATGACGGTCGTCGCCGCCGCCATGCCCGAGGCGAAGGCGAAGCCCCGCTCGGCCCCCTCGAGGGAGGCCAGGCAGACCTCCAGCGCAAGGCGCGTCGGGTTCGAGGTCCGGGAGTAGTCGAACCCGCGGTGGCGGCCCACGGCCTCCTGCGCGAAGGTGGAGGTCGCGTAGATGGGGACCGTGACCGCGCCCGTGGCCGGGTCCGGCTCCTGGCCCTCGTGGATGGCGCGTGTCTCGAACTGCATCCGGCTGATTCTAGGCGTCGCCCCTCCCGACGCAGCCCTTGTTCGGCCATGGGACACTACGGTTTTGTGTTTGACAGAGATGGGCAAACCTGATAAGGTGCCTATCACGTCAGACCCAGAGGAGGTATTTAACCGATGGAAGATCCCGGCCGCTCCGACCTCGTGGTGGAGGACCCCGGTCCCCGGCCCGGCGGGGCTCCCGCCGGAGGGCGGTCCCGCACCGCTTCGACCGTCCCCACCGGATACAGCTTCCGCGCCGTCAACCTCGTGTGGCTGGCGACGGGAGTCGTGGACGCCCTCATCGCGATCCGGTTCCTGCTCAAGCTGCTGGGAGCCTCTCTCGGGTCCGGCTTCACGCAGTTCATGTACAACCTCACCGACCCCCTGGTGGCGCCCTTCCGGGGCATCTTCCCGGTCACCGCGACCAACCGCGCGGTGATCGAGCCCGCCTCGATAGTGGCGTTCATCGTCTACCTGCTGTTGGGGTGGGGGGTGGTCACCCTCATCCGGATCCTGACCACGCCGCGAGGCACCCGGGTCACCGGCTGACGCGGTGACCCCCCGGGGCGGGCGCGCACGGCGCCCGCCCACCATCTGAGGCCCATGGGCGCTCGCATCTGCTAAACCAGCGGCAGGCATCAATGGCCGGAGAGGACCGCACGCACCGGGCCCGGGCTTGAGCGCCCTCGTTCTCCTCGCTACTTTCGTGGCCGCGGGAGTGGGTCGAGGCTCTCACCATCGTCCTCGCCGTGGGGATTTCCCGGGGCTGGCGGAGCTCGCTCACGGGGGCCGCCCTGGCCATGGCGGCGCTGCTGGTGCTGGTCCACGCCTTCGGGCTCGCCCTCACCCCGCCGCGAGCAAGGCCGAGCGGGCCGCGCGTAGGCGGCGATGAGGGGCAAAAGGCTTGGCGTCCCTGGCCTTCGTGGCCGTCCTGAGGCGTCCGTCGGCGCCGGCGCTCGGGGACGTCCGCCTGCTGGGGGTGTCCTGGTGGCGCTCGCTGCCGGGCTCTCGGGCTCCCTCCGGC
>JBOHUY010000145.1:0-1733 GCA_050735015.1 Candidatus Dormibacterales bacterium
GCCACGCGGCGCAGGGGCTCCGCAGGCACGCCGGGGGCGGGGCGGCGCCCCCGCAGGTGGAGCAGGAACAGCCGCGTCACCAGGTGGTGCGCGTGCAGTTGAGTGAGGCGGTAGATGCCGTCCGGCAGCGAAGGGCGGTAGTCCTCCACCAGCGCCACCAGCTCGCCCTGGCGCCACTCGAAGGAGAGCCGGCCGCCCGGTCCCCGGGCCAGCGCCCCGCCCGTGATCGGCCAGGCCCAGCCGGCCCCGGTCCGGGCCGCCTCGCCGAACCGCAGCAGCGGCAGCGTGAAGAGCAGGAGGGCGCCCGGCCGGGCGCGGACCACGCCCAGGCCCATGTGGCGGGCGAACTCCCAGAAGCCGTCGCGGAGGGCGTCAGAGCCGGGGCTCCGGGGCGCGCCGGCGCGGTCTTCGATCCTGGAGGTGTGGCCGATCACCCCACCATAGGAGAATCGCGGCTGTGACGGAGTTCGTGGCCAGGCGACTGGTGGGGGCGCCCCCGGAGGCCGTCTTCGAGTTTCTGGCCGACCACCGCAACGCGACGCGGGTCCTGGACGGGGTGACCAGGTGGGAGCCGCTGGGCGCCCGCGTGCGAGGGGTGGGGGCGCGCTTCGACGTGGAGATGCGCGCGCTGGGGATGCCCGTCGCCGCGCGGCTGGTGCTGGACGTCTGGGACCCGCCCAATGCGATCGGGTGGAGCTCGGAGTCGGGACCCGTCCCCCAGCGGGGGGACTGGACGCTGCGGCCCGCGCCGGGCGGCACGGAGGTGGAGCTCAAGATCTCGTACCAGCCGCCCGGGCGGGCCGCCGGGCTGGTGGCGGCGGCCCTGGAGTGGACGGTCAGGCGCCGCCTGGAATCGGCGCTGGCCGCGATCGGGGGGCGCCTGGCCCCGGGGCCGGCCCGGGACCCCCAGGCGTGACCGAGCACCTCTTGGAGGGCGACGGGGGCATCCTGGCGCGGGCCCGCATCGGGATGCTGGCGCTCAACGCGGGCGCCTCGCCCCTGGTCAACCCGGTCGCCTTCCACCACGCGGCCGGGTCTGTCTGGATGACCACGAGCAGGTCGGCGGTCAAGGTCGCGCTCCTCAAGCGCGACCCCCGGGCCGGCTTTCTGGTCTGGTCGCGGGCTCGCCACCTCCTGGTCCAGGGCAGGCTCGAGCACTTCGACCCCCGCTCCCTCTCGGGCCAGCTCCGCGCCGTCCTCAGCGGGCCCGCCTTCTACCTGGGCCTGGCCGGCTACGCGCTCAAGAACGCCGCCTACATCGGCGGCTACGCCCTCGACGCGGCCCGCATGCCCGTGCAGTGGTGGCCCCACAACCGGGTCGTGATCAGGCTCCGCCCCGCGCGGGCGCTCTGGATGGACATGGACCCGCCCCCCGAGCCCGGCCCGGCCGGCATCCCGGCGGCGCCCATCCCGGTCCGCCGCTCCCTGGTCGGCGAGAGGTCGGCCTACCTCTGCTGGCGCGACGAGGGGGTGCCCAGCCTGGTTCCCGTGCTGTGGGCCTCGCGGGGAGCCGACCTGGTCGTGGCGCAGGCGGCGGGGGCGGCCGCGCCCCCGGCGCCGCTCCCGGCCGCCCTCGTCATCGAGTCCCACCGTCACCTGCGGGCGACCCGCATGCGGGGCGTCTGCCTGCGCGGCCTGCTCACCCCCGACGAGGAGGCCCGCGAGGAGGTGGCCGACCGCTACCAGATGGAGGCCGAGGGCCTGGGGGCGGGGTTCGCGCTGGGCGTGCGCCG
>JBOHUY010000146.1:0-1518 GCA_050735015.1 Candidatus Dormibacterales bacterium
CTCCTGCACGGCGGCTGGACGGCCCTGGGCGCCGCCTTCGCCCTGCTCGCCGGCCTGACCCTGCGTATGGCGGCGCGCGGCCGCCTCAGCCGCCTGGAGACTCTCACGGGGTCGGTCTGCGCGGCCACGCTCGTGGTGGGCGCGGGCCTCGCGCTGGTGGTCGCGGCGAGCTCGGCGGACTGGCTCTACACGCTTCGGGCCGCCGCCGCCCGCACGCCCCGGGAAGCCGCCTACGGGTTCGCCCTCAGCGCCACCGCTCTCGCCTCCATGCTGGCGCTCGTCTCCGCCATGGTGGCGGCCAACCTGGCCCTCCGCTCGACGGTCGGGATGCTGCTGCGGCCGGCGCGGCGCTGGGGGAAGCCACCCCGGCCCTGAACCTCCCGGGCCGCCTTCGAGCGAGCGGGGCCTCGGTTGCCCGATGCTTACACGGTGAGCAGCCCCGGCCGCGAGCCCGGCCAGACCACGGCCGACCGCCGGCTGAACAACTTCTCTGTCCTCATGATCGCGGTGGCCGCCACGCTGTGGGCGACCGACGCTTACTTCCGCAACCAGCTCGTACGGCATCTGAGCTCCCCGGAGATCGTCCTGGTCGAAGACGGCCTGATCGCGGTCTTCCTCCTGCCCGTCCTCTTCGCCCGTCGGCGGGAGCTGGCTGCCCTCGATCGGCGAGGCTGGCTGGCCGCGCTCGGCATCGCCTTCGGCGCCCAGTCGCTGGCCACCGTGATGTTCACGGCCTCCTTCGCCTACCGGGACTTCGCGGAGACCTATGTGCTCCAGCAGACCCAGCCCCTGATCGCCGTCGCGCTCGCCGGCTGGATGCTGGGAGAGCGACGGCGGGCCATGTTCTGGCCCGTCCTTGCCCTGGCCGTGGCGAGCGTCTACATGGTCATCTTCGCGAGCGACCCCGCCCAGCCGCTGGCCGCGCTCCGCCAGGGTCGCCTCCAGGCCGGGCTGCTGGCTCTGGGCGCCGCCTGCCTGTGGGCGGCGGGGACGGTGCTGGGGAGGGTCGTACTGGCCCGGGTCTCGTTCCCGACCATGACCGCTCTCAGGGTGGGCCTGGCCTTCCCTCTCCTGCTTGCCCTGGTCGTGGTCGGAGAAGGCGCCGGAGGGCTGACCCACTACCGGACGGGCGACGTGCCCTACTTCTTGGGGATCGCACTCATCCCGGGCCTGGTGGCGCTCCTCATCTACTACCGGGCGCTCTCGACCACCCCCGCCTCCATCTCCACCGTGGCCGAGCTGGCCTACCCGGTGGCCGCGACCCTGATCGCTTCCGCGCCCGCCCCTTGGGGCTTCGCCCAGCCGCTCTACCCCGCCCAGGTGGTGGGGACGCTCCTTCTGGTGGTGGCGATCGGGTTCTTCAACTGGACCAACGTGGCCGGGCGCGCCGTCAGGACCCCGGCTCCAAGGCTGGCGCCGGCGCCCGACTGAAAAGCCTCGCCGGGGCCAAGCGACCCGGCCGGAGCGGGCTCGCGGCACCATGCGGGCGCCGCCCGGGCGGGGCGCCACCCGAGAGAC
>JBOHUY010000147.1:0-4258 GCA_050735015.1 Candidatus Dormibacterales bacterium
GGCCGCCGGCCAGTTGATGTAGGCGTCAATCGCCTTCGACTCGATCCAGGCCACGCTCGCGAAGAAGCTGGTCACTGCCAGCCCCGCCGCGAGGGGGAGAAGCCGCAGGCGGGCGCGCCGCGGTCCCGGCAGCGAGGCCACGGCCAGGAGCCCGGGGGCCAGGGCGGGGGAGAGGAAGTGGGGGTAGTCCCGGTTGGCCGCCGCGGCCACGGCGAGGACGGCCGTGGCCCAAAGGCAGAGCGCCCAGGTGGGACCGGGGCGGCGGCGGGAGAGGACCGCGCCCACGACCGCGAGCAGGGGTCCGACCGCCCTCAGGAGGCGGGCGGAGGTCGACGGCGGGGCGCTGAAGGAGGCGTAATCGCGGTAGAAGCCGACCAGGCTCGAGTAGACGGGAGACGTCCCGGCGAGCGCGACGGTAGGCGCCAGCCAGGCCGCCGTCACGCCCAGTCCCGCGGCCGCGAAGAGCCCCAGGTCGCGCCACCGGTGGTCGGAGCCGAGGAGGAGGATGAGGGCGAAGGCGCCCGCGTCGGCCAGGCAGGTCTGCTGTATCCCCAGCGCGAGCCCCGTCAGCCCCCCGGCGGTGAGGGTCCACCCCCACCGCCACCACCACGATGACGGGCGATCGGGCCGGGTGACCCCCGCCACCAAGATGGCTCCCGCCCACGTGACCGGGGCCAGCAACAAGCTCTCGGGCACGGCTATCTGGGCGTCGAAGGCGGGCGACCCGACCGCGACCGCGTAGGCGAGGGTGGCGAGGAAGGCCCGCGTCGGGCTGAGCACCGCCCGGGCCCCCCAGGCTACGGCGGCCAGGGCCAGAAGGCCGCTCAGGAAGGTGAGGGCGTGGAGCCCCGCCTCACTGGGCCCGAAGAGCCGCAGCGGTACGGCGACCAGCCAGATCTGGATGGGGGGCTTGTTGGTCCATGTCTGCGAATAGAGGACCGCCCCCCGCATCGCCGCCTGCGCGGTGCTGAGATACCCCGCTTCGTCCGTGTACCAGCGGGGCTCGAAGAAGGAGGGGATTCGAAGGAGGATGAAGACCAAGAGGGCGGGCGCGAGCACGGCCCAGCCCGCGAGCCGGTGGCGAACCCCGCTCGCGGGCGTCAGTCCCCGCCCGCCTCGAGCACGGCGGGCTCGCCTCCGGTGACCACCCGGCCCGTCCGCTCCACCGGCTCGGCAGGGGCGCCGACCCGGCCCGCCCTCGCCCCAGCGCGGGTGGCCCGGAGCAGAAGCGCGAGTCCCAAGAGCGCGACGGGGAGGGAGACCGCGAGGTCCAAGAGGTGGACGGCGAGGCTCGCCGCCAGGGCGGTCGAGAGCCGCCACCCGAGCAGGAGCAGACCCGCGGTCCACCAGACCTGCGTCGTCCCCAGCCCCGCCACGCCCTGGACGGGGAAGGCCAGCAGCAGCGTGCGCGCGCTGACGGTGAAGCTGGCCTGCCAGAAGCCGAGCGGCAGCCCCACGGCTGCGAAGAGCGCCAGGTACTCGAACGCCGAGCACAGGCGCGCCAGCAGCGTGGTGGCGGTCAGCCCGGCAAGGGTCGGAACCCCGTGGAGGCCAGAGAACGCCTCTTCCAGGCGGCCCGCCGCAGTCGCGAGCCGGGGCACCCCGCCCGCGGCGGTGATTAGGGCGCGCCGGAACGCCGGCCAGAGCAAGGAAGCTGTCACCGCGGCGATCCCGGCTGCCACGCCGGCCACGGTGGCGAAGGCGGGCGCAGGCAGGCGGACCCCGGCCAGGGGGGCCGTCACGAGGACGATCACGGCCAGGCTCCCCACGTCGAACGCTCGCGCCACGAGGGCGACGCCCGCCCCCCTCACGAGCGCGACACCCGAGGTCCGGCGCAGCAGGAGGACGAAGAAGGCGTCGCCCACCAGGCCTGGAAGGGCGAGGCTGACCCCCCAGGCCGAGACGCTCGCGCCCGCCAGCGGAAGTGCACGGACCCGCCTGCCCTCCCCCGAGAGCAGGGTCCGGTAACGGAGGACGCGGGCGACCTGGAAACCCGCCGCCGCGGCGCAGGCCGCGAGCAGGAGCCCCGGGGGGGCTCCGGTGGCCAGGCTCGCCACCCGGGACGGGGACACCTCCCTCAGGACCGCGGCGAGGAGGACGGCGGCCAACACCACCGCCCCCGCGACCCTGACGCGCCGCCCTGGCATGGCTACCCCGCCGACTTGGCCGAGGCCCGCTCCTCCCGGCTCTGCCTTCGTCCCTCGCCCTTCAAGAGGACGGGCCGGAAAGGAGGTGAAGCGCCGGAGGTCCGCCCCACCCTCCAGTCGACGTAGGGGGGCTCCAGGAGCTCGGGCCGGATCGCCCCCCGGTGTCGCTCGACCATCCCGATCACGCTCTCGATGAGGGTCTCGCCGAGGCGGTGTGGCTCGAGGCCGAGGTCGAGCAGGGCCTGGTGCTTGGCCTCGTAGAAGTGCTGCTCCTGCTCCACACGCGGGTTGCGGACGTGCGCGATCTCGGTCTCCATGCCGTGGTCGGCCCGGGCCGCCTTGACGCGCTGCGCGAGCTGGAGGACGGAGAACTGCTCGGTGAACTGGTTGAAGACGCGGTACTCGCCCGCCGGGGGCGGGTTGTCGAGTGTGAGCCGGATGCACGCGACGGTGTCCCGGATGTCCAGAAGGCCGCGGGTCTGGCCGCCCTCGCCGTAGACGGTGAGGGGGATCCCGAGGGCGGCCTGACAGCAGAACCGGTTCAGGACCGTCCCCCAGACGGCGTCGTAGTCGAACCTGGTGGCCAGGACGGGGTCGTCGCCCGTCTCGTCCGTGGCGGAACCGTAGACCACGCCCTGGTTGAGGTCCGTGGAGCGAAGGCCCCAGATCCGGCAGGCGAACTGGATGTTGTGGCTGTCGTGCACCTTGGAGAGGTGGTAATAGCTGCCCGGGGTCTTGGGGAAGGGCAGCCTGTCGGTCCTTCCCTCGTGTGTGATCGTGATGAACCCCTCTTCGATGGCGATGTTCGGCGTCCCGTACTCGCCCATGGTCCCCAGCTTGATGAGGTGGCAGGCGGGCGCGTGGTCGCGCATGGCGAAGAGGAGGTTGAGGGTGCCGACGACGTTGTTGTGCTGGGTCATGACCGCGTGGTAACGGTCCACCATCGAGAAGGGTGCGCTGCGCTGCTCGGCGAAGTGGACGATGGCGTCCGGCCGGGTCTCGGCCAGCAGCGCCGCCAGTCCCCCGGCGTCGAGGAGGTCCAGCCGGCGCCATTCGATCTCGCGCCCGGACAGCTGCCTCCACCGCCGCACCCGCGTGGGCATAGACCTGACGGGGACCAGGCTGGCGGTGCCTCCCTGCCGGTCCCACCTGCGCCTGACCAGGCTGTCCACCGCCACCACGTCGTGCCCCTGCGCCGAAAGGTGCAGGCTGGTGGGCCAGCCCAGGTACCCGTCGGCACCCAGCACCACCACCGTCTTGCGAGCCGTCATCCGAACCTCCCTCCGCGCCCGGCCGCCACCGCAGGACGGACCTCCCGGGCGAAGCTCTCGAAAGTCGCCGCCATCCCCTCCTCGAACCCGATCGTAGGCCGCCAGCCCAACTCGGCAGCCGCCCGCCCCACGTCCAGCTGGGCCTCGCGCACCTCGCCGCCGGGAGCCTCGACTCGGACGGCGGGGGCTCTTGACCCCGCCGCCTCGGCGAGCAGGCCCACGACCCGGTTGACGGTCGCCTGCACGCCTGCTCCGATGTTGAAGGGTCCCGTCACGTCCGAGCCGAGCGAGGCCTGGATCGCCCTCACCACGTCGGCCACGTGCACGAAGTCCCGGGTCTGCTCGCCGTCCCCGCGGACCAGCGGGGGTTCATCGGAGAGAAGCCGGTGGCAGGTGATGGCGACCACCCCCGCCTCACCGGTGCCGTCTTGATGGGGTCCGTACACGTTCCCGAACCTCAGCGCCACCGTCCGAAGGCCGAACGTCCTGTCGAACATCCCCAGGTATCCCTCGCACGCCAGCTTGGCCGCGCCGTAGGGACTCAGGGGCCGGGCGGGGCAGGACTCGGGCGTGGGAAGCCGGGCGGCGTGCCCGTAGACGGCCCCACCCGACGACGCGAAGACGACCCGCCCCGTCCCCGCGTCTAGGCACGCCTTGAGCAGGGAGACCGTCGCCACCACGTTGGCGGTGGCGTCGCCGACGGGGTCGCGGACCGACCGCGAGACCCCGCCCTGGGCGGCGAGGTGGAGGGCCGCGTGGGCGCGGAATCCCCTCACGGCGGCGGCCGCGGCGGGCGTGGAGAGGTCCTCGGCGACGAGCCTCACGCCCTCCGGCAGGGGC
>JBOHUY010000148.1:0-2515 GCA_050735015.1 Candidatus Dormibacterales bacterium
GCCTCCATGGGCGTGTCGATACGCACCCGGGCGGTGAAGTCGATCTGGCCGGCCCGGACGGCGATCTCCTTGGGGACGTCGCCTGACCGGAACGTGTCGAGCCCGGTGATGTCGAAGGTCTCTTCACCGGCCAGGCCGAGGCTCTCCATCGAGGTGCCGTCCGAGAACTGCAGGGGGAGGATGCCCATCCCGAGGAGATTCGAACGGTGGATGCGCTCGAAGCTCTCGGCGATGACGGCCCGCACGCCCAGGAGCCCGGGTCCCTTGGCGGCCCAGTCCCGCGAGCTGCCCGCCCCGTACTCCTTGCCCGCCAGCACGATGAGGGGCACCCCCTCCTCCAGGTAGCGGCCGGAGGCGTCGAAGATGGTCATCTCTTCGCCGTCCGGGAGGTGGCGCGTCCAGTAGCCCTCGCGGCCGCCGGCGAGGAGGTTTCTGAGCCTGATGTTGGCGAAGGTCCCCCGCGCCATGACCTCGTGGTTGCCGCGCCGCGACCCGTAGCTGTTGAAGTCGGGCCTCTCCACGCCGTGCTCGACCAGGTAGAGGCCGGCCGGGCTGTCGGCCGGGATGCTGCCCGCGGGCGAGATGTGGTCGGTGGTGACCGAATCCTCCACCACGACCAGCGCGCGCGCCTTCTCGATGTCCTGGACGGGCGGGGGCTGAGGGCCGATGTCCTCGAAGTAGGGGGGCTCGCGCACGTAGGTGGACTGGGGGTCCCAGTCGAAGGAGGCGCCGGTGGGGGCCTCCATCTGGCGCCAGTGCTCATCGCCCTCGAAGATGCGCTCGTACTCGCGCCGGTACATCTCCACCTTGACGCACCGCCGGATCGTCTCCGCCACCTCCTGGGGGGCCGGCCAGAGGTCCTTGAGGAAGACCTCCCGGCCCTTTTGGTCGCGGCCCAGCGGCCGCGTGCCCAGGTCCGACTCGATGGAGCCCGCCAGGGCGAAGGCGACCACGAGCGGAGGCGAGGCCAGGTAGCTGGCCCGCACGAGGGGGTGGATGCGGCCTTCGAAGTTCCGGTTGCCGCTCAGCACGGCGACCACGTTGAGGTCGCGGCGCGTGACCTCCTCCTCGATCTCGGGCGATGCCAGAGGGCCGCTGTTCCCGATGCAGGTCGTGCAGCCGTAGCCGACCAGGAAGAAGCCGAGCTTCTCCAGGTAGGGCATGAGGCCGGCGTCGGCCAGGTAGTCGGTGACCACCCGTGAGCCCGGGGCGAGGCTGGTCTTGACCCAGGGCGGCACCGACAGGCCCGCCTCCACGGCGCGCTTGGCGAGAAGGCCGGCCGCGACCATGACCGAGGGGTTGGAGGTGTTGGTGCAGCTGGTGATGGCCGCGATCACGACCGAGCCGTGGGTGACGCCGTGGTCCGGCCTGACGGCCGTGACCGCGCCCCCGGCGCCGGAGAGGTCGGCGGGGCCGCCCTCCGACCCGGCCCGGATGATGTCGGGGTTGGAGCTGGGCTCGGGGACGGCCTCGCCCGGGTTGAAGGCGGCCGTGAAGCTCTCCCAGACGCGGGGCAGGGCGACTCTGTCCTGGGGCCGCTTGGGCCCGGCCAGGCTGGGCTCGATGTGCGCGAGGTCCAGCTCCAGCAGCTCTGTGAACTCGGGTGGGGGCGTGGAGTCCTCCCTGAAGAGGCCCTGCTCCTTCGTGTAGCGCTCAACCAGCTCGACCAGGTCGGGGGGGCGCCCGGTCACCTCCAGGTAGCGCAGGACCTGGTCGTCGACGGGGAAGAGGGCGGAGGTGGCCCCGTACTCGGGGCACATGTTGGAGAGGGTGGCGCGGTCGGGCACGGAGAGAGAGGAGAGGCCCCCGCCGCAGAACTCCACGAACTTGTTGACGACGCCGTGCCGGCGCAGCATCTCGGTCAGGGTCAGCACGAGGTCGGTGGCGGTCGCCCCCACCGGGAGGGCGCCCTGGAAGCGCACGCCGACCACGACCGGGGTGGGCAGGAACATGGGCTGTCCCAAGAGGGCCGCCTCCGCCTCGATGCCCCCCACGCCCCAGCCCAGGACGCCGAGGCCGTTGACCATGGTCGTGTGCGAGTCGGTCCCGACCAGGGTGTCGGGGACGGCCACCTCGCCCTCGCCGTCGCGGCGGACCTGGACCACGCGCGCCAGCCGCTCCAGGTTGACCTGGTGGCATATGCCCATGCCGGGGGGGACGACCGTGAAGCTGCCGAAGGCCTGCTGCGCCCAGCGCAGGAGCGCATAGCGCTCGCCGTTGCGCTCGTACTCCCTCTCGATGTTGCGGAGGTAGGCCTCCCGGCTCCCGAAGGCGTCGACCTGGACCGAGTGGTCGATGACGAGGTCGGCGGGGACGTGGGGGTCGATGCGGGCGGGGTCGGCGCCCGCCCTCACCATGGCCGAGCGCAGCGCGGCCAGGTCGACCACGGCGGGCACGCCGGTGAAGTCCTGCATCAGCACGCGGGCCGGACGGAACGAGATTTCGTGCTCGACCTTGCCCTTGTTTTCCAGCCAGTTGGCGACGGCCTTCAGATCGCTCTCGGCGACCGAATCGC
>JBOHUY010000149.1:0-12577 GCA_050735015.1 Candidatus Dormibacterales bacterium
CCCCCCGGCGGCCGCGCGGCGCGTTTGACCCCCCACGGGCGAACGCATATACTGGGCGGCGCTTCTCACGTCGGACCAGACGATGCCGCACAAAGGTTGACGACATGCTCGTAGAGCCTCCCTTTGAGGCCCGCCCGCTGATCAGCTTCCAACATGTCTGGATGCGCTACCCGGGTGGGACCGACGCGCTTCGAGACGTCAGCCTGACGGTGCCCGAAGGGGACTTCGTGTTCCTCGTGGGTCCCTCCGGAGCCGGCAAGTCGACGATCATCCGCCTCCTCATCCGCGAGGAACGTCCCACGCGCGGAAAGGTCTTCGTGGACGGCTCCGAGCTGGGGCGCATGCGGCGCAAGCGGCTGCCGCTGTTCCGGCGCAAGGTGGGGCTCGTCTTCCAGGATTTCAAGCTGCTCCCCCGCCTGACCGCCTACGAGAACGTCGCCTTCGTCCTTCGCGTGCACGGCCAGGCCCCCCGCCTCATCCGCGAGCGTGTCTTGGCGGCGGTCGAGACCGTCGGCCTCTCGGGCAAGGAGGGCAAGTATCCGGGCGAGCTCTCGGGCGGCGAGCAACAGCGCGTCGCCATCGCCCGCGCCATCGTTCACAGGCCAAAGCTCGTCGTCGCCGACGAGCCCACGGGCAACCTCGACCCGGCCACGGCCTGGGAGATCGTTCAGCTCTTCTTGAGCATCAACGTTGCCGGGGCCACCGTCATCATGGCCACTCACAACAGAGAGTTCGTCGACCTCCTCCGGCGGCGCGTGATCGCCATCGAGGACGGTGAGGTGGTCCGGGACGACCGGGCGGGCAGGTACCATGAAGCTTCACAGACATCTGCTCTTCGCGCTTAGCAGCGCCTGGCAGAGCTTCTGGCGCAACGCCGCCGTCAGCCTGGCGGCCGTCGTCTCGATCACGCTGATCCTCATGCTGGCCGGGATCAGCCTGCTCCTCGGGCACGCGCTCTCGGGTGTCCTCGACAGCTATAAGGCGCGCGTGAGCCTGCTCAGCGTGGCCGTCGCCGACGGGACTCCCCTGGCCACTGTCCAGGACTTCGAGGGCCGGCTGCGGGCCGATCCCAGGGTGGTGTCGGTGGCCTTCGTGACCAAGGACCAGGAACTGGCCCGGTTCGCGGCCGACCCCGGCAACCAGGCCATGGTCCAGGAGATGGAGGGCAACCCCCTGGCGGGGCGGGTCGAGGTGAAGGTGGCGAAGCTCGCCGACCTGGCCGCCATAGACCGCCTGGCGCGCGCGTGGCGGGGCGCCGACCGGTCCAATCCGACCGACTACCAGGGCACCTTCGTATCGCGCATGGTCCAGCTCTCGAACTGGCTGACCGTGGCCGGTCTGGTCATGCTCGGCGTGCTCACGGTGATCTCCGTCGTGATCGTCATGAACACGATCCGGACCGCGGTCTACCACCGCCGCCAGGAGATCGAGGTGATGAAGCTGGTGGGCGCCACCGAGTGGTTCGTGCGGGGACCCTTCGTGATCGAGGGCGTCCTGACGGGCCTGCTCGCGGCGGCCGTCTCGCTGGCGCTGCTGGCCGGACTCTATCCGCCCTTCGTGGCCGGCTTCCGTTCCCGGCTCTTCTTCATCCCGCTCTCCTACGACCCCTCCTACGTGAATCAGCTCGGTCAGGTACTGCTCCTGGGGGGTGCGTTGATGGGGGCCATGGGCAGCTATATCGGAGTGCGCCGCTTCGTCAGGATCTGAGGTCCCCGGCGGCGGCTCGGCGCCCGACCTGGTCACCCGCTCTACGCTTATCTGAGCTTTGGCGAGGGTTGGTCGTCGGCTCATTCTGGTGCTGGCGGCGGTGATCGTGCTCGGCGTGGGTTTCCTGGGCGGTGCGGCCGTCGACCAGGCCTTCCCGGACGTGCTGCCCTCGCTCGTCCCAGGCTCTTCGGGCCGGATCGAATACGCCGCCTACCGGCAGGCCGTCCGCATCATCGAGGCTCACTACTACACGTCGGGGTTCGACTCCCGCAAGCTCACCGAGGCGAGCATCGGCAGTCTGGTGGGAGCCCTGGGGGATCCGTTCTCCCGGTACCTGACGCCCGATGAGTACCGGCAGCAGCTCCAGAGCTACGCGGGCCAGCTGACCGGGATAGGCGTGTACGTCGACTTCACCGGTCCCAGCCCGGTCATCACGGGCGTCATCCCCGGCGGCCCCGCGCAGAGCTCGGGCCTCCGGCCGGGCGACACGATAGTGGCCGTGGGCGGGAAAAGTACTCGTGGCGTGGCCACCGGCAAAGTGACATCCGAGATCGAGGGACCTGCGGGCTCGCGTGTGAGCCTCAAGGTCCAGCGGGGCTCTCAGCAGCTCGAGGTCACCGTGACCCGAAAGAAGCTGACCGTGCCATCGGTCATCTCGACGAGGTTCCCGAACCAGATCCTCTACGTGAGGATCTTCAACTTCCAGGACACCACGGCCGGAGAGTTGGCCTCCCAGCTCAAGTCGGGCCTGCCCGCCCGGGGCCTAATCCTCGACCTCCGCGGCAACCCGGGCGGGTTCATCGACCAGGCGCAGAAGGTCGTCAGCCAGTTCATCGGCGGCGGCGTGGTCTTCGAGCTCCAGGGCCGGACGGGGGGTATTCAGAAGAACGACGTGACGGGCAGGTCACACCTTGCGACCGAGGTGCCCATGGTGGTCCTGGTCGACGCCAACACGGCCTCGGCGGCGGAGATCACGGCCGGGGCTCTACAGGTCAGGGGCAGGGCCCGCCTGGTGGGGGAGAGGACCTTCGGCAAGGGCGAGGTCGAGGAGGACTTCCCGCTCCTCGACGGCGGGGACCTGCACCTCACGGTGGAAAGGTGGCTGCTCCCGGACGGGAAGTCTGTGCAGCACGTCGGGCTGAGCCCCGACGTGGCCGTCGCGCTGGGCAAGGGGCAGATGTTCGACGTCGTCAGGCCCTCGGCCGGACATGCGACGGACGCGCCTTTGAACGTGGCGCTGAAGCTGCTCGGCTGAAGATGCGGCCGGTGGCCGGGCGCCGCGCCAACCCTGGGAGGCCGTAGCGTCAAGCACCGCCCGAGGAACGGTCCCCAAGGGCGCGCCCGAGCGCCCGGGTCCGGTAGGTTGGTCTGGTCATGGCCGAAGTCGTCCTCTTTCACTCGGTGCTCGGGATGCGGCCGGGAATGCACCTGGCCGCCGACCGCCTCCGCCGGGGTGGCCACCTGGTCCATATGCCAGATCTCTACGAGGGCCACGCCGCCTTCGACGCCTATGAGCCGGCCATGGAGTTCCAGGACAGCCTCGGATTCCCAGAACTGACAGCCCGGGCCGCGGGGGCCGTGGCCGGCCTCCGCGACGAGCTCTTCTTCGCCGGCTTCTCCGCGGGTGGTGCCCTGGCCGAGTACTTCGCCGCCAGCCGGGCGGGCGCCCGCGGCGCCATCCTGGTGGCTGCCGCCCTGCCCGTGAGGGGCCTCGGCCTCGCCGCCTGGCCGGCGGCGGTGCCCGCGCAGGTCCACTACGCGAAGGATGACCCCTTCCGCGAACAGCCCGAGCTGGAGGAGTTCACGCGCGAGGTCCGCGCCGCAGGCGCCCACTTCGAGCTCCACGAGTACCCGGGGTCGGGGCACCTGTTCGCCGACCCCGACCTGACGGCGGAGTATGACCCCGCCTTGGCGGACCTCATGTGGTCGCGCGTCCTCGAGTTCTTGGCCCGGGGCGACGCGGGGGGCTTCGAAGCGCCCGGATAGGGCTCCTCCCGCTGGGCCTTGCTATCCCGGTCGGGTCCAGGTTCCAGCCGGTCGACGCCGGCGAGGTGGCCGACCGGCTGGCGGAGCTTGCCCTGAGTGCGGCGGCGGGCCTGGTGCCGGACCTGGTCGGCCCCGCGTCTACGGCATGTCCGAGCTGATCGGAAACTACCTACGCGCTGCCCGCAAGCGCCGGCTGACGGTGCCCGTGCCGGTCCCTGGCAAGGCGGCGCGAGCGATCCGGGCCGGGGCCAAACCTGGCTCCTGAGCATGCCGTCGGCCGCAAGACCTGGGAGACTTCCTAGCGGAAAGGCTGACCTCCTCGAGCGACGAGGTCAGACCCACCCAGGGCCGAGGTAGGCCGGCGCGGGCCCAGTCCGTCCTGTGCGGGGGAACGCAGCGGGGGATCCGCGCCCCGAGGCCGTTGGTAGGATGGGCGCGGGTCGGTCGGCCCGGGGCGGTTAGCTCAGCTGGTCCAGAGCGCCTGGCTTACAACCAGGAGGTCGTTGGTTCGACTCCATCACCGCCCACCATCTTTTCCCACTTCGAGTTGGATCACAGCGTCTCTGAGCGCTCAACCGGCGCTAAGCGCGGCACGCCAAACTCCCCATAGACGGCCAGACAACTCCCCGCTCGTGGCCACGAGATATCCCCGCCGGCGGACAGCGGGAATCCCCGCCCTGACCGTTCTCCGGCGCTTCCTATGGGTGACCTGAACGTTCCAAGAGACGTCCAAGTCCCGGTCGGAGGAAGCGTCATTGACCAAGAAGGACGGAGCTTTTGTCATGAGGTGTGGAAATTGCCTTCCGGTAACGGACACCCTCAGGCGCTCATCACCTCCACTTCTTGATCGGAGTCCATGCGAACGCCGTTCCTGAAGAATGGCCGTATTCAAAAATGGCCAAGCCGAGGGTCAAGACGTCCCAGGAGGTCGTTGGGCCGACTCCATCACCGCCAGCCCCCCGGCGCATGACCTCAGGTGACAGTGCGCGGGTAGACCGCGAGTCGTGCTACCGACCGGTCGGCGCCGGAGCCTGTGCCCCTCGGCAAGCCCCTGCTCGGGCTCGCTGGTCGTTGGGGACCGCCGGCCCGTGGGCACGATGACCTCCTGGTGCGGGGCAATTGGCCCAAGAGGGGCGGTCGGCCGGGTCCGGTAACCTGCACGAGTCCTCTCTGGTTGGGGCCCTGGCGGGGGGCCTTCGGCGGGCCGCGTCGGGCGGCCCTGGGTCGGGGGAGGATCGGGGAGGGCGGTGATGACGAGGGGACTGCACGTGGCCGGCGCCGACGCCGGAGCGCTCGCGGGGGATGCTCTGGGCGTCGTTCGCGGGCGCCCGCGGGTGAGCGTGGTCATCCCGACGCTGAACGAAGCCGACAACCTCCAGTTCGTGCTGCCCCTGCTTCCCCCCGAGGTCGACGAGGTCGTGGTCGTGGACGGGCGGTCCACTGACCGCACGGTGGCGACGGCCCGCGCGCTGCGGCCCGACGCGATCATCGTCGAGCAGTCCGGAACGGGGAAGGGGGACGCCCTCGCGGCAGGCTTCCGCGCCGCCGCGGGGAACGTCGTGGTGACACTGGACGCAGACGGCTCCACCGACCCCAGGGAGATCCCTCGCTTTATCGCCGCCCTCGACCAGGGCGCGGACGTCGCCAAAGGATCGCGCTTTTGCCGGGGCGGGGGCAGCCGCGACATCACGCGTCTTCGCGCGGCTGGCAACCTGGCCCTGACATCGGTCGTCAACCTCGTCTTCGGCACGCGATACACGGACCTCTGCTACGGGTTCAACGCCTATCGCGCCCACCGTCTGCCCGACCTCAACGTCGACTGCGCCGGGTTCGAGGTCGAGACTCTCATCAACGTGCGCGCCGCGAAGGCTGGACTGCGCGTCATCGAGGTGCCAAGCCTGGAGCGGTCCAGGGTCTTCGGCGTCAGCAACCTCAACGCCTTCCGCGACGGCTGGAGGGTCCTGAGGACGATCTGGAGAGAGGCGACAGCGGGCTCGGGAGCGGCCCGGCGCGCCGCCACTTCCCGCACACGGACGCTGCCGCTCTGAGGAGGAAAGGGGGAGGCTGGGCGCGGCGAAGGCCCCGCCTCGTGTCCCCGTGACAGTCGGCCCCTCACGGGCGCGCCCGGACCCAGCCTGCCGCCCGCACTGGGCTGGCGGGACGCAGCCGCGCCTTAGGTGATCGCTGAGGCCGCGCTCCCCAGCCTGTCACGAGTCGGGGCCTCGGCCCGGCCCCGTCGCAGCGCGTACGTGGGGGGCGGCGCCGCCCTTCGGCGGCTGCCGGCCGGTCTCCGCGCGTCCGACCCCCTTCTGGTGGCGGCGCTCTGCCTTTGGGCGGTGGGTATCAGGTCGACCGACACCGGCGTACTGACGGGCCCCTGGGGGACGCGGCAGCTCGGCCTACTCTCGGGCCTCCCCGTGGCGTACTTCGCCGGCTTCGCGGTCCTGCTCGCTTCGGGCGGGTCGCTGCTGGCCGCGCGCCGCCTCTCGGGACCCAGGCTCGCCCTTCACGTAGCCGCCCTCGTCCTCATGCTCCACGGCACGGCGCCACTCATCTACCCGACCGCGAGGTACTCGTGGACCTACAAGCACATCGGGGTCACCCAGTACATCGCCGTCCACGGGAGCCTGGGCAGCCGCGTCGACATCTACCAGAGCTGGCCCGGGTTGTTCGCCCTGGCCGCCTGGTTCGACAAAGTGGCGGGGGTGTCGAGCCCGCTCGCATTCGCCGCCTGGAGCCAGCTCTTCTTCAACCTCGTTGCATGCCTTGAGATCGGCTTCGCCATCCGGGCGCTTCCTCTGACAGAGCGTGAGCGATGGCTCGCCCTGCTCTTGTTCGTGGTCGGGAACTGGGTCGACCAGGACTACTTCGCCCCCCAGGCCGTCGCCTTCGTGATGAGCATGGGCGTGATGGCGATCGCCCTCCACTGGCTGCAGGACGACCGCCCCCCGGCCTGGCTTCCCGGGGCGGCGCGCCGGGGCGCGGAGAAGCTGCGCTGGAGCGGCGATCGCGACCCCGGGGTCTTCGACGCTGGCCCCCGAAGTCGCGCGGTCGCCCTCGGGGCCCTGGTCGTCGTGTACACGGCCCTGGTCGCGGCCCACCAGCTGTCCCCCTATGTGGTCGTCATCCAGCTCGGAGTCCTGACCCTGGCCGGGAGGCTGCGGCCCCGTTGGGCGGTCCTGCTCCTCCTGGCCATCGCGCTGGGCTACCTCGCACCCAGGTTCACGGTGGTCAACAACACGTTCGGTCTCCTGGACGCCATCAACCACCCCTTCCGCAACATTTTCAACTCGACGTCCCGCTTGCCCCCGGGGCTGGAGGGGCGCCAGTTCTCGGCGGACGCCGCACGTGCGCTCAGCGCGGGGATCGGGGCACTCGCCCTTTTCGGGATCTGGCGGGGGCGTCGGGCTGGGCGGCCGATCGCGAGCATGGTCCTGCTGGCGGTCTCGCCGGTGGTCGTCATCCTCCTCTCCACCTACGGAGGCGAGGCCCTCTACAGGACCTACCTTTTCTCCCTGCCCTGGATGGCCTGCCTGGGAGCCGTCGCGCTCAGTCCTCAAGCCGCTCTCAGGGCGAGCCCGCGGGCGGTCATCCCCGCGGCTGCGCTCATCCTGGGGGCCGCTCTCATCATCCCCGCCTACTTCGGGCTGGACGAGTCCACGGTCATACCCCCCGCCGAGGTGACGGCCAGCCGCTATTTCTACGCCCATGCCAGGCCGGGGTCGGCGCTGGTGGGCTCGCCCAACTTCCCCTTCCGGCTCGGCTCCAACTACAACCGGTTCATCATCGGCCGCAGCGACTCCGACCCCAGCTTCCTCAACGACAGGCATCTGTGGCACCGGATGCTCGGGTCCAAAGACCTCCTCGTGCTGGCCTCGATCCTCCACCACTACGCCCCCCCGGGGAGCGGCCGGTCGGCCTACCTCGTGCTCAGCACCGGTCAGTCCAACTACGCGACCATGTACGGCATCCTGCCACCCGGGTCGATGGAGAGCCTGGAGAGCGCGCTTCTGCTGTCGCCGGACTGGAGCGTCTTCTACAGGAACTCCGACACCATCATCTTCCAGCTCGGCCTGCCCCTAGCCGGGGGCTCTGGTCCCGCCTTCGGATGATGCCGGCGGCGATGCCGGCCGCGGAGAGCCCCGCCTCGACGTAGAAAACGACGGTCGGGTCCCAGCGGTGGGTCCACACGGAGATCGTCGCGCCTCCCAATGTGACGGCCAGGCTGAGCGCTACGGCGGGTGCGAGCCTGCCCCTGGCCGCGATCGCCGGCAGGTTGGAGACGATGGCCCAGCCCGGAACGAGGATGGTGAAGATGAGGGTCAGGATGATGCGGGGGGGACCCGTGGCGCCGAGGAGGACGAAGGCGAGGAGGGCGCCCGTGGTCAAGACCGCGGCCACGTCGAGCGGCTCCACCCCCGTCCCCGAAGCCGACGCGGCCGGCGGCCGAGGTGGTGGCCGCGGGAGCGCCCACGCAGGCGTGCGCGGGGGCGCTCCCACGAGGCCGGGTTCCGGGCTGGCGGGAGGCTGCAGGGCGGGAGCGGGGGCGGCTGCCCTCAGGGCTTGCGAGGAGGCTGGTGGCGTGGGTGTGCGTGGCGGCGCGAGTCGGCGGCGGTTGATGAACCAGACCCCGGTGGGCGCGTAGAGCACCAGCGCGACGGCGGCGGGCACCAGCCTTCCCGTGGTCGAGAAGGCTGCGATCAGCGTCCACGTGATGGCGCCCCCGAGGAGGAGCAGGATCACGATCTGGGACCAGGGCAGCGACTCGCCCCCGTTGACCAGGGCCATGTAGGTGGCCGTGGCCACGAAGACGGCTATGGCGGCGCCCACGATCGCGCAGGCGATCACGTTGTGGGTGACGGCGCCCACGATGAAGCCGATGCCGGCGCCGAGCGGGATGGCGAGGCCCAGGGTGGGGTTCGGCGAGAGCGAAGGTGGTCTGTTCATGAGCTCCGGCGCGGCCCCGCCGCGGACCGCCGGGGCGGCCCTGGCGCCGTCAGGCCAGGTGGAATGGCAAACATATCGCAACCGCCTTCCGGGATCAGGCCGCGCGGACCGGGGTCGGGTCCCTCACGCCCTGGGGGTGGGCGCGCCGAGCGCGGCCTGCGAGCCGCCGGGATCGCGCAGGTGCCGCGCGACGAGGTAGGAAACGGCGGTGGTGCCGAGCCCCGCCGCGATGGCACCGGCGCGGAGCGCCCCCGCCCAATCGCCCCGCCCCGCGTCCCTCAGGCCTCGGCCCACACCGCCCGGTAGCACGTTCAGGACGTAAGCACGCTCCGAGGCGAGAGCCTTCCCAGGCCCCACCGCGTGGGCCAGCGCCGCCTTGCCCCGGCCCTCGAGCCAGCACCTGGAGAGGAAGTGGCGGAAGGTTGTGCGGGAGGGGGGGACGCGGTGCCGGACCCGTGCGGCGGGCTCGTAGAGCCATCGGGAGCCGGGCCGCGCCGTGGCCACGCGTATGCAGAAGTCGGTCTCCTCACAGGTGGACAGCCGGGGCGGGCTGGCGTCCTCTGGGGACGCGAGCACCACGTTGCCGAAGCCCTCTCTGAACCCACCCACCGCCAGCATCAGCGCCCTGCGCGCGGCCATATTGGTGCCGACGGGATTTCGCACCGGCCCGGAGGTGGACGGGAGGCCCCGATAGGAGCAGCCGACCACCCATCCGAACTCGGGCGGGAACCAGCCGGGGGCCCGCCCCGGCCAGACCGGAGATGCCGCTCCCCCCACCCCGGCCACGGCCGGGTCTCGGAATGGGCCGACCAGCTCGGACAGCCAGGTCGAGGACGCCTGGGCGTCGTCGTCGAGAAACGCCACCACCTCGCCGCACGCCATCTCCGCGCCCGTGTTCCGGGCCCCTGACGCCCCGCGCATGTGAGAGTTGGCCAGGACGCGCACATTCCGGAGCTCCTGCCGCGCGCGTCGCAGAAGGCCCTCGTTGTGGTCGACCACGATGATGGTCTCCACCGGGGGCAGGCTCTGGGCGCGGACCGATTTCGCGGCCACGAGGAGGTCGTCCCACCTGGCCTCGGTGAACGTGCAGACCACGACCGAGCAGGAGGGGGGGCCTCCGGGCCCCTCACCGGAGCCCTCGCCACCCACGTCCGGGCTCAGCCGCGGCCGGCGGCGGTCATCGTGGCGGCGGGCCCGGTCGAGCTGCGTCCGGCCGTGAGCCCCTCCTCCGGTGGGCTTTTCAAGATCACGGCCCACCTTGATCCCGCCGGGCGGCCACCCCAAGTGGCCGCACTTGATCTCAGGGACTCTACAATGTGGCCGCCCGCCCTCAGATGGGTCTTTTGCCCCGCCCCCCGCCGGACGGCGAGCGCCTGGCCGCCCTTGAGTCCCTTCCAGTCTTGCCTCGGCAGGCAACAAATCGTTGCCTGCTTGGACAAAATGGGCAACAATGCCCATTGGGCCGCTCGTCACTCCCCCCCTTTCAACGGCGGGCGGCTCACTTCCTTGCCTCCACGGCACGGCGCCGCCCGGCCTCCCACCGTTCGATTACCGAGGCGCGAGTGAGGGGAGGAAACGGGGCGGCCGGCGCGCCTGGGCGGCCTGCTCGAACGCGTGGGCGAGCGCGAGCAGTCGGGCTTCTTGGAAGGGGCCGCCCATGAACGTGATCCCGACCGGAAGGGCTCCGAACGCCATCCCGGCCGGAACCGTGACAAGGGGATAGCCGGCCACGGCCGAGGGTTCACAGCTGGCGCCCAGGTAGCGATCGCCGTTGACAAGATCGATGGTCCACGCGGGGTTCCCGGTGGGGGCCACGAGCGCGTCCAGGGAGTGGGCCGATAGCACCGCGTCGAGCCCCTCGGTCCGGCCCATCCTGATGCACTCCGCCCGGGCTCGGAGGTAGGCGGCGTCGTCCAGCGGCCCCGTTTCGAGCGCCGCCTCAAGGTGCTCCTGGCCGAAGTAGACGAGCTCTCGCCCGGCGTTCCTCTCGTTGAAGGCCACCAGGTCCTGGAGCGAGCGCACCTCAGGGTCCGACCGCTCGGCAAGATAGCGGTCCATGCCTGCGTGGAACTCGTGCCTGAGGACGACCAGCTCTGCCTCCGCCTGGCTCAGCTCTTGGGCCGTGGGAACGTCGGCGGGGTCGACCAGAACGGCGCCCGCGGCCGCCATCAAGGCCAGGGCCTCTTCGAAGACCCGGTCGCTGTGCTCGCTGTATCCGGTGAAGACGGCTCGGGCGACGCCCAGGCGGGCCCCCCGCATGGCGGTCGGGTCGAGGCCGGCCACATAGGCGCGGGAGGCGGCGCGGGCGGCCCTCGTGGCGGGGTCGCGCGGGTCGGGCCCGGCGATGACCTCAAGGACGGCCGCCGCGTCGCCGACCGTGCGCGCGTGGACGCCGACGGTGTCCTGGCTCGCGGCGACCGGGATGACGCCGGCCCGGCTCGTGAGCCCGACGGTCGGCTTCAAGCCCACGATGCCGCAGGCCGCGGACGGGCACACGATCGAGCCGTCCGTCTCGGTGCCGATGGCCGCCACCGCCAGTCCCGCCGCTACGGCGGCGGCGGAGCCCGAGCTGGACCCGCAGGGGGAGCGGTCGAGGACGTGCGGGTTGCGGCACTGGCCGCCCCGTGCGCTCCAGCCGCTCGAGGAGCGCGTGGACCTGAAGTTCGCCCACTCGCTGAGGTTCGTCTTTCCGAGGATCGTGGCACCGGCCATGCGGAGGCGGCGCACGACCGTCGCGTCGCGCTGGGGCCTGGAGGCGGTGAGGGCCAGCGACCCTGCGGTCGTCATCATGGGCCCAGCCACGTCCAGGTTGTCCTTGACGAGTACCGGGATGCCGAACAGGGGCCGCCGGGAGCCCGCGTCTCGGGAGGGGCTGCGGAGCCTGGACGCGGCTTCCGGGTCGACCTCCAGGACGGAGTGGAGGGAGGGGCCCACCTTGTCCATAAGGCCGATGCGGGCCAGGTGGTCCTGGGCCAGCTCTCGCGCGGTCAGGTGCCCGGACCGGAGGGAATCCGCCAGGATCGCGATGGTCGCCTGTTCGAGGGGTGCCCAGGGCTCGCCGCGGGTCATGGGACAACCCTAGTGCCTGGTAAGGGCTGACCCCGGCTGGAGTCGGGGGTCGCCTGGCCCCGGCGCCTGCACGGCCCCAGAACCGTGCATTTGCCGGATGCCGCCGGGCCCGGCTCGGGCGCTTCATGGTGGCATGCACAGCGAACAGCAGGTCGCGATGGAGAGGCCCTCCTGGGACGTCGTCCTCGGCTACTGGCTGATGGGCGCGGGCGCGGTGTTGGGCGCGATCGGGCTGGGCGTGGCCGCGCTGACGGCCATCCACTGACAGTCGATCGGTCCCCTTCGGCGCTCCGCGCGGGCTACCTCGCCCGGGCGGGGCGCCTTTCTTTCTGAAGGCCCCCGCAGGGGCCCCTTGAGGACGTCAGGTTGGTGTCCTCCTAATCGCCCCTGACACCGCAGGCGCTCAAGGCCGTGCGAGCGGTGAACGAACGCAGAGGGTCTATGGTGAGTTTATGAGTGGTCATCGCGCCGCGCCGCGGCTGGATGTCCGGAACCGTGTCGCCGGGCGGCTTCTCCGCCTCGCCAACCCGCTTGTGCGACGGCTCATATCGGCCGGCCTCCCGACCGGTGCTCCGAACGTGCTCCTGACGACGCGTGGTCGGCGATCCGGCGAGCCTCGCACGGTACCCGTCGGCTTGCTCGAGTTGGATGGTCGCTCTTTCGTACAGACGTCCTACGGCGAGACCGGCTGGGTCGCCAACCTTAGGGCGGACGGAGAGGTCGCCGTTACCCGTCCGGGCGGGCTGCGTCTACCGGTGCAGGCCGTCGAGCTCTCGCCCGAGGAAGGGGGAGTTGTGCTGCGGCGCGCGCTCCAGCGGTTCCGGCGGTCGCGCGTCCTTCGTGCGCTGCTCGGGCCACGCTTTAGGCC
>JBOHUY010000150.1:0-2573 GCA_050735015.1 Candidatus Dormibacterales bacterium
GGGCCGCCCCTCACGGGGCCGGCGACCACACCGCGGCGGCCGGGCGACCGCGCTCCTGCCAGGGCGGGGCCATGGGCCGCGCTACCTGGGGAGACCGGGCGAGCGAGCGGAGGTTCGCCAGCCGCCCCGCGGGATCAGTCCGGGGTGACGGTTATCCCGCCCCACGCCTCCGGGGCCACGTCCTCGCGGGTTTCCGAGAAGGTCCATTGGTGGCCCGCGGGGTCCTCGGCGCTGTACTGCCTCTCCCCGTACTCGAAGTCGGTCGGCTCCATGAGGATGCGGGCGCCGTGCGCGCGGGCGCGCTCGCAGTGGGCGCGCGAGTCCTCCACCCGCACGGTGACGTAATGGGCGAGCTCTCCCCGACGGGGCGGGCGCCTGTCGCCGCGCACGTCGGCGACGATGAGGTCGCCGTCCTCGAAGCGGAGCTGAGCGCGATGGCTCTCCCCGATCTGCAGGCGCTCGACGAACCCGAACGCGGCCGAGAGCCAGGCCACCGCCTCGCGCACGTCCGGGTAGATGAGCACCGGGATGACGGTCGAGGCCGGCATGGAGCGGTTCCGCCTCACGCCGGCTCCCCCGCCTCCTCCTGAGCCAGGGCGTGCTCTTCGCCCCCTGTGAACTCCGGCTCGCAGCGGTCGCGGGCCCAGGCGCCGTTCCCCTCCAGAACCTTTTTCAGAACGAGCCTCACCGCCCGGACATCGCCGTCCGACAGGTGGCGCGAGAAGGCTTCGTCGAAGGCGCCTTCGAAGGCCACCTGGGCCCTGGCCAGGATCTCCTGCCCCCTCGGCGTGAGCTGCGCGTACGTGACCCGGCGGTTCGAGGCCGGGGTCTCGCGAGAGAGGAGGCCCGCCTCCACCAGCCTGTCGACAAGGCGGGTGACGCCGCTCTTGCTGGCCAGGATGAGGCCCGCGATCTCGCTCATCTGCAGCCTGCCCCCCGGCGTCGAGCGCAGCCGCCAGAGGAGGTCGAACTCAGCCCCCGAGACCCCCGCCGCGGCCTCCAGCCGGACGTCCAGGGCCATCTGCACGACGCGTGCCGCCTGGCCGAGGTTGACCCAGGCGGCCACCCGCTCCTCGCTCACCATGAGCGAACTCTATCCGCGAACGGTTGGCCCGCCAACAGCGCCGCCCGCCTGGGTATCCGAGCAACCGGCTCGGGGCACGCCCGGGGCAGCCTTCACGATCGACCGGTCCGGGGAGCGGCGACCCGACACGAATGCCGCCCGTGGGGAAGCTCATGCTCCAGCTCTGACACCCGGGGCCACGCACGCACCCGGCGGAGGTGCGCCGTCTCGCGAGGGCGCCGACCTCCCCTCCCCGCGACGAACGGAAGTCCGGTGGCCTCCCTCCGAGCCGACCCCGCCGGGCCACGAGCAATATTGCTTGCCGGGCGCGGGCTCCCAAGACTCCCGGCGCCGTCTCGCCTACCCGGCCTCGAGCACCCGCTCCACCGCACCCACGTAGCTGGGATCGCCGGCTCGCCTCCGGCGCAGCCAGTACTCCGCCCCCCAGAAGAGGTACGCCTCGAGGCTCACACGGGCATCCTCGGCCGCCTTGAGGCAGAGGTTGTAGGTCTCGATGAGGCGCTCGGGAGGGCAGCTGGCGGCCACGCGCCCGTCGGGGCTGGGCGGGTCGGTCATGGCCTCCCACGGCTCCGCCTGGCCCTCGGTGACCATCACACGGAGGTCCCGACCGCGGGCCGCGGCGAACGCGGCCCCCAGGCGGCGAGAGGCCGCCGCCTCGCCGGCGTGCAGATACACGCCCAGGCCCGCGAGCCCGGCGAGCGCGTGGCAGGGATAGACGTCGAGCCCGACGATGTCGCCCAGCCCCATCGCCAGGGCCAGCGAGTCACCCTGATCGCGGGTCCTCCACCTCTGCTGGACCTCCACCGGGCGGGACATCGGCAGGAAGCCGTTGAGCAGGAGTGGACGACCTGGGTCCAGGGACCTGACGAGTTCGACCTCCGCGCGGACGAGGTCGGCGGCCAGCCTCCACGAGTGCTCCATGCCGAGCGGGTCGACCGCCTCCTGCTCCACCTGCCAGGCCGTGATCGAGGAAACCCCCCGGTAGCGCTCCACCAGGCGGCTGAGGAACGTACGGGCGGCCTCCGCCAGTTCCGGATGCGACGCGGCCGTCACGATGGCACCCTCGCGCAGCGGACCCGGTAGGTGGTGCGCGGGGACGTAGAACTCCGGGTAGCCCACGTTCTTGACCGGCCCCAGTGCCAGAATCACGTCTCTCCCCGCCCTCGCCGCGGCCTCGATCTGCCAGTCGAGTGAGGAAGCGTCGAAGACGCCCGGGCGGGGCTCGAACCTGCTCCAGAGCGCGGCCAGCCGAAGCACGGTGAAGCCCATGCCGAGAAGGTCCTCCAAGGCTCGTCGAGGCTCGAGGTCCATCAGCTCCGCTTGAGGCAACCGGAAGGTGAGGCCAAGCTTGGCTCCCCCCCGAGGAGCTATGGGCACGTGCTCCCAGAGCCGCGTGGGGGCTCGCGCCGACCTGACCAGCCTCAGGCTCACCGGGTGCGCTCGCGGTACTCGAAGACGAGGGCGCCCAGGAGCAAACACAGGACGAAGA
>JBOHUY010000151.1:0-2078 GCA_050735015.1 Candidatus Dormibacterales bacterium
GCTCTTGCCCGTCGCCGCGCGGCGCGCCCGCAGATAGCGGCGCGGCCTGGGCGGGGCGGTCGCGACGCCCGACCCTGACCCGCACCCCGAGCGGTGCGACGACCGGCGCCACCTCCTCGGCGGCCGCCGGGGGCCCCTCGAGCCTCTCCCAGAGCGGCTGGGCGGTGATCTTCCTGTAGGCGGCGTAGGCGAGCACCCCGAGAGCGAGCCATCCCACGAACACGAAGGACGACCGTTCGATGTTCCTGGTCATGAGCTCGGTGTAGACGGCGCCGATGGCGACGGCGCCGACGACGGAGAGGAGGGGGATCGAGCCGCGGCCGAACCTGATGTTGAACGGCATCCGGTAGGGACGGTTGAGCCGCGGGGCCACGAAGCGAAGTCGCATGACGGCCAGGTGCGCGCTCGCGAAACCGAACGTGGCGGCCAGCGAGTAGACCGCCGCCATGAGATCGATCTGAGCCGGGATGATGAGCAGGAAGGCGATGGCTCCGAAGACGATGATGGATACGTAGGGGGTCTTGAACCTGGGATGCAAGCGCGAGAACGCGCGCGGGAAAAGGCGCGCCGCCGAGAGCGAGTAGCTCAGCCTCGAGATCCCTATCAGCCCGGCGTTGGTCGCGATGATGAGGATGGTGAAGGCCAGGATGGCGACCCAGATGGCCGCGACCTGCGCGATCAGGGACGGGAAGAATGTGACGAGGCCGGCGACGGGGTCGTTCTTCCAGCGCGTGGCCAGCTCGGTCACGTAGTGGCCGCCGACGTGGTGGACCGGGAACACGCTCATGGCGATGGACGGGAGGAAGGCGGAGACGAGCATCACGGCCCCGATCACGCCGAAGGTGGCGAGCGGGATGGTGCGGCCGGGCGAGCGCGCCTCCTCGGACATGTTGGAGATGGTCTCGATCCCCGTGTACGAGACCATGGCGATCGAGATGCTGGCCAGGAAGGCCCCCCACGTCGGCGCCACACCCAGGTGGATGTTGTGGATCACGGTGCCGAAGTTGAAGAGGAGCCAGAGGCCGAGCACGACGAGGCCTACCTGCGTGATCAGATCCAAGATGGCCAGGACGAAGTTGATAGCGCTCGACTCCTGGATCCCGACCACGTTGACACCGATCAGGAGGGCGACCAGGACCAGCGCCGCGCCCGCGTGCCAGAAGGGCATGTCGAGGTGGGCCAGGATGGGCAGGTAGCGCCCGAACACGCCCAGGTAGGAGACCGCCGTGTACGCGGAGATGGAGACGGTGGCCGTGTAGTTGAGCAGCTGAACCCATCCCACGAGGAACCCGAGCGGCGCGTTGAAGGCGCGGCGGGCGAAGCTCGAGGCGCCGCCGGCGTGGGGCATGGCGGCCGTGCCCTCCGCGTAGTTGAGCGCGGTCGTGATGAAGATGCCGCCCGCGACCAAGAACGTGAGGGGGGTGAGCCCAAGGGCGACGGCGGCCGTGACCCCGAGCCCGTAGTAGATGCTGGAGCCGACGTTCCCGTAGCAAGCGCTGAAGAGGGCGGGGGCCCCCAGCGTCCGGGGCAGCTTGGCCCGGCGCCCGACCACGACGCGGACGTCGCCTGGAAGCCGCCCGCCCCGGCGCGAGCCGGGGTCAGTCCCCAAGCGAAGACGCCTTCGGGTACCTGGCGGCGACCAGGTCCACAAAGTCGGCGCAGAGGTCGGCGAGCGGCGCGTCCTCGATCTCGAGCACGTTCTCCGCGTTGGACTCGCCGCTGTGGGAGAGGTTGAAGCTGCCCACGAAGACGCGGTCGTCGAGGACAGCCAGCTTGGCGTGCATGAAGTCGTGGACCGTCCCCTCTCCGTAGGGGGTGGAGGCCTTGGCCGAGAAGAGCCCCGAGTTGACGATCGACCGGAAGGCCTCCATCTTCCAGCCCGCGGTCCCGCTCCCGGCCCACTGCGCCATCACCTCCCGCATCTGGGTGCCGTCGAAGGCACCCCCGATGGAGAGCCCGGCGGGGACCGCCTCCAAGAGCTCCGCCAGCGTCCCCAGCACGGGCCCCGACGTGATCACGGGTGAGCAGATCCGGATCCGGCGGCGGGCGGCGTGGATGCGGCGGGCGATGGCATGGAC
>JBOHUY010000152.1:0-4994 GCA_050735015.1 Candidatus Dormibacterales bacterium
CCCCCGGGTCCGTCTGCGCGCCCCCCGCCGGGGCCCCGTCCGCAGGGCCGGGCGCGGCCGCCACGGCCGCCCCCTGGGCACGCGCGAGCAAGGGCTCGGTCATATGCCCATCTTGGCCTCCGACTCACCCAGCACCTGGTCCAGGATGAAGACCAGCTCGCCCAGCTCGGAGGGGCCGGCGATGAGGGGGGGCGAGATCTGGATGACGGGCTCGTCACGGTCGTCCGCGCGGCAGATCAGGCCCAGCTCCATCAGACGGCGGGAGAGAAAGCCCCTCAGAAGGCTCTCCGCCTCCTCGTCCGAGAAGGCGCGCTTGGAGGCGCGGTCGGCGACCAGCTCGAGGGCCCAGAAGTAGCCGGTGCCGCGCACGTCGCCGACGATCTCGTGCTTTTCGCGCAGGTCCTGAAGCTGGCCCTCCAGCCAGGCCTGGTTGCGCCCCACGTTGCCGATGAGGTCTTCGGTCTCGATCACGTCCAGGTTGGCCAGGGCGACCGCGCAGGAGACCGGGTGCCCGCCCCAGGTGGAGCCGTGCAGGAACATGGAGCGGGGCGCGCCCTGGAGGGCGGTCGCCACCCGGTCGCCGAAGGCGATGCCGCCCAGCGGCGCGTAGCCCGAGGTGACACCCTTGGCGAAGGTGATGACGTCGGGGGTCACGCCGTAGAGCTCGGAGCCGGTCCATGCCCCCAGCCGGCCGAAGGCGCAGATGACCTCGTCCAGGACCAAGAGCACGCCGTGTTCGTCGCAGATGCGGCGGACCTCCTCCAGATACCCGGGGGGCGGCACCAGGCAGCCGCCGCTGTTCTGCACCGGCTCCAGGAAGACCGCGCTGACGGTTTCGGGCCCCTCGGCCAGGATGACCTGCTCGATGCTGCGCGCGCAGGAGAGGTTGCAGGGCGGGCAGGTGCGGCTGGCCCCGCAGCGGTAGTGGTTGGCGGTGGGGACGTGGAAGTGGCCGGGCACGAGCGGCTGGTATGGGTTGGTGATGGCGGAGATGCCCGTCACCCCCATGGCCCCCATGGTGGTGCCGTGATAGGCGGCCCGGCGGCTGATGACCTTGTAACGGCCCGGCTCTCCGTTGGCCTGGTGGAACTGCCGCCCCAGCTTGAGCGCCGACTCCACCGCCTCCGAGCCCGAGTTCACGAAGAAGAAGTGGTCGAGGTCGCCCGGGAAGAGGCGGGCGAGGCGCCCGGCGAGGTCGATCGCGGGCTGGTGGGCGGTCGCCCAGTTGGTCGCGTAGGGGAGCTTCGACATCTGCCGGGCGGCCGCCTCCGGCATCTCCGGCCTCCCGTACCCGACCTGGACGCAGAAGAGGGCCGAGAGGCCGTCCAGGTAGCGCTTGCCCGCCGTGTCCCAGAGATAGCACCCCTGGCCCCGGTCGAGAACGGGGACCGAGGGCTCGGGCCCCAGCCAGTCGGAGGTGCGGGTGAAGTGCAGCCAGAGGTTGCCGTCCGCCAGCTCGGCGGCCCCGGCCTGGCGGGGGGCTTCAACGCGTGCCATAGGTGTACGTCTCCTTGAGGATGCGCAGGTACGTGAAGGTCTCGGTGCGCGTCACGCCGGGGATGGTGCGCACCTTCTCGTTGAGGATCCGGAGCAGGTGGTCGTGGTCCTCACACACGAACTCGACGAGGAGGTCGAAGCTGCCCGCGGTGACGACCACGTAGTCGGCCTCGGGCACGTCGGCGAGGGCCTCGGCGACGGCGATGAAGTCCCCGTCCACGCGCACGCCGACCAGTACTTCCAGATTGAAGCCCAGCCGGAGCGGGTCGGCCACGGCGACGATCTGCATGACCCCGCCCTCGATGAGGCTGCGGACCCGCTGCCGCACGGCCGCCTCGGAAAGCCCGACCACGGCGGCGATGGCCGTGTAGGGACGGCGGCCGTCCTCTTGCAGCTGCTGGATGATGACCCTGTCGATGGCGTCGATGGACGCGCGCCGCCTGGCCACGCCCATCGGCACCACCCTCCTCAGAACCCGGGTCCCCACCGCAGCTCCTTCTCCAACCGGCCGGCCGGCGCCAGCCGCGTGACCCGAATGGTAAGGGCTTGCCCCCGCCAGGTCAACGGATTTCGTAGGCCCTACCGAGCCCGACGACGCTTCCGGTTGCAAGTGGTCGCCGGCGCGCCGGATTTAGTGGCGGGCCAGCCGCTCCGCCAGCGTCCTCCCGCTGGGCGCGCGGCCTGTGCGCTCGGCCCTCGCGTCGACGCGCTTGAGGCCGCGCTGGACGGCCCGCGCGCCCAGCCACCGGAGCGGCTCCGGCTCCCAGGACGGGGAGCGGTGGCCGACCAGGGGCAGCTCGGTGAGCTCGGTCCTGGCCCCCGTGATGAGGTCGGCGAGGGCGCGCCCGGCGAGGTTCGAGGTGGCCACCCCGTGGCCGGTGTAGCCGCCCGCCATGGCGAACCCCCGCTCCCGGCTGTAGGTGATGCTCGGGATCCAGTCCCGAGGCATGCCCAGGACCCCGCCCCAGGCGTGCGAGAAGCGCACCCCGGCCAGGCTCGGGAACCAGTCCGCGAACATCCTCCGCAGCATCTCGTGTGTGCCGGCGTGCCTCTCCGTGCGGGGACGGATGGCGGAGGCGAAGTTGTAGGGGGCGCCCCGCCCTCCGAAGAGGACGCGGCCGTCGCGGGTCCGCGACAGGTAGTCCACGGTCAGCCGCATGGAGGCCAGGCAGACGCGCCGTGTCCAGCCCACCGCCGCCAGCAGCGCGGGCTCGACGGGCTCGGTCATCACGACCAGGGAGTAGAGGGGCAGGAGCCGGCGGTGCCAAGGCCGGAACCGGGTCAGGTAGGCCTCCCCGGCCAGCACGACGACGTCCGCGCGCACAGAGCCCCCGGCCGCGATCAGCTCCGGCCGCCGCCCGCTCCTGTAGCCGGTGACCGGGGTCCGCTCGTAGAGGACGGCCCCACGGCGCTCCACGGCCTCAGCCAGGCCCCGGACCAGCCGGCCCGGGTGGAGGGCGGCCGTGTCGGGGGAGTAGAGGCCGCCCCGGGCCCCACGGACGTCCACCACGGCCGCCGCCTCGGCGGGGCCCAGCAGCCGGTGGCGGTCACCGAACCCGAATGCCTCGTACTCGCGCGCCGCCGCCTCCAGGGCGGCCAGCTGGTGATCTCCCCTCGCCACCAGGAGGACGCCCGCCTTCTCGTACTCGGCGTCGAGGCCCTCCGCGGCGGCCGCGGCCCCGACCTCGTCGACGGCCTCGTACATGGCCCGCTGGACGGCCACGGCGCCCTGGCGCCCGAACCGCCGGGCCAGGAGGCCCAGGCTCGCGTTGAGGTCGGAGGTGCACCACCCCCCGTTGCGGCCCGAGGCTCCGAAGCCGGCCACCTCCCGCTCCAGGACGACGACCTTGAGGCCGGGCTCCCGGCGGAGGAGGTAGAGGGCGGTCCAGAGCCCGGTGAAGCCCGCGCCCAGGATGGCCACGTCCGCGCGCAGGCCGCCCTCCAGCGCCGGCCGGGGAACGATCGGCCCCGCCGAGGCGAGCCAGTAGCCCGCCTCCTCGTACGCCCCTGCGCTCACGAGTCGAATCCGATGCCGAGCCGGTCCAGGGCCGAGAGCAGGAGCCCCCGCCGGCCGCCGTTGGCGTCCGCCCGCTCCAGCGCCCGGCCGACCAGGAAGATGCCCGCGGCTCGGGCCGGCTCGGGGGGGAAAGGGAAGGGGGGCTCGGTGACCCAGCGCAGCCGCAAGAGGGGCGAGGACGGCGCCAGGATGCGGTCGGCCAGGACGCGCGCGGCGAACCGGCTCGCGACGACGCCCAGGCCCGTGTATCCGAGCACGTATTCGAGCCTGCCCCCCAGCGCCGTACCGAAGCAGGGCGTGAACCGCGTCGTCGTGGCTATGCAGCCACCCCAGCTGTGGGTGAACTTAAGGTCCTGAAGCTGGGGGAAGGTGGCCGCGAAGTGCCGCATCAGCTTGGCCCCGCTCGAGCGCCTCTGGTCGTACCTCTCGCCGACCCCGTTCCCGAAGTGGTAGACGGCGTCGTAGCCGCCCCACAGGAGGCGCTCGTCCGCCGTCAGGCGGAAGTAGTGGAAGCGGTTCCCGGCGTCCGACGCGCCCTCTCTGCCTGCCCACCCCACGGCGGCCATCTGCGCCTTCGTGAGCGGCTCCGAGACCAGCACGTAGTCGTAGACGGGGACGAACCGGCGCAGGCTGGCGGGGAGCAGCTTCCCGCTGTAGCCGTTGGTGGCCAGCACGACCCGCTCCGAAAGCAGCCGCCCCCCCGGCACGGCCAGCTCGAGCTTCGGACCCGAGCGGGCGATGGAAAGGACCGGGGTTCTCTCCCACACGCGCGCGCCCAGCGCCTCGGCCGCCCGCCTCAGCCCGCGCACAAGCTTGCCGGGGTCTAACACGCCGCCGTCCTGGGGGCGTCTCAAGCCGGCCAGGAAGAGGGGCGAGTCGAGCCGGGCCCTCACCTCCCCGGGACCCAGGAGCTCCACCGCCAGGCCGTGCGCGGCCGCCAGCTCGGCGTACTCGCTCAGCTCGGCGACCTCGTGGGGGCGCGTGGCCACGTCCAGCATGCCGGAGGTCTCGAGGTCGCAGTCGATGCCCAGCGCCTCCAGGTCAGCGACCAGGCCCGCGAAGTTCTCCCGGCCCAGCCTTTCCAGCTCGTCCACCTCGCCCGGGAAGTGGCGGACCCCGTTGGCCAGGCCGTGCGTCAGGGAGGGGTCCGCGAAGCCGCCGTTGCGGCCGCTGGCCCCGAACCCGGCCACGCCCTGCTCCAGGACCGCCACCTCCAGGGTGGGATCGCGGCGGCGCAGCTCGAGGGCCGTCCACAGACCTGTGAAGCCCGCCCCCACGACGGCCACCTGGGCCCGGTGGTCGCCCTCCAGCGGAGGCGCCGGCGAGTAGGGCAGGTGGGCGAGCCAGAAGCTGGGCGCCAGCTTGCCCGGGGCGGGGTCCGGGACCACCATCTCGCGCCCGAGGGTAGCGCCGCCGGCCGGGGCTCCACAACGCGCGTCCCGGCCCGTCGTCGCGGCCCGTCTGGGTCATGGCCTCGCCG
>JBOHUY010000153.1:0-4053 GCA_050735015.1 Candidatus Dormibacterales bacterium
AGCGAGCGCACCGGGACTCGAACTGAACGGCCGATGTGCACCACGGGCAGCCGTCCCTCTCGGATCAACTCGTAGACCTTGGAGCGGCCCAGTGAGAGACGGTCGGCGGCCTCCTCCACCCGGAGGAGCTCCTTCGTGGCCTGCTGTAGCGGGGCCATGGGCCCGGAGGTTAGAAGCGAAAGATCGGAAAGTAAACTATGATGTTTACGTGATCAGGAGCACGGCCTCTCCCGAGGCCCCAGGGCACTGGTGGCGCGGCCAGTTCGAGGTCACCTACGACGACGAGGTCGCGGCCCTCTTTGGGCGCGCGGGGGTGGATCAAAAGGCCCAGGGCCTGGGCAGCGTTTACGTCTGGCCCCGCTCAGGGCTGACGAGCTATCCGGTTCCGCTCTTCGCGGGCGGCGCCCTGGGCAGCGTCGATCCCGTCGTGGGCCGGATTCAGTCCCCGGGCGTCGACCTCGCCAACCTCCTGGCACCGCCCTCTACCCCCCGCCGGTCGGCGCCCCGGAAGTGGCCAGGCTCGGAACGGGCTTTCTTCGAGCATTGGCAGAGCTGCGGCGACTGCCCGCGCTGCGAGGGGCTGGCGGCGCGGACGGTCGAGTATCTGCAGGAGTGGGGGCCGCTCGGGCTTTCTAGGGAGCCGGAGGAGCTCGAGGCTCAGGGACCCGCGACGCGGTGGGGCCAGGGGGATTTTGTCGTCGAGCCCCTCGGGAGTGTCCTTCGCGCCGCCGCCGCTCTCGCCGAGTGGGTAGAGTGGTACCTGCGCTGGCGCTCGCGCAGCGTGGACCCCGCCTACGACGCGGAAAAGGCCGAGATCGAGCTCCTCTTCGGCCCCGGCCGGCACCCTGATCTCCAGGAAGAGCCGCTCGCCCCCGCGCGCAGCCGCGCCGCCGCCCGACGCCTGGGGCCGTTCGGCCGGCCCCGGCCCAGCTTTCGCGGCCTCAACCGCCACCTCTCCCGCGCAGGCGTCCAGGTGGTGGGCGGGGCAAGCCGGGGCACGTTCCAGGTCGCCTACACCTTCCCCACCCTGCTCACGGCCATCTACCTCCAGGCCGGCTTCTGGCTGGCGCGCGGCGACACCGTGCTCTCACGCTGCGCCCGCGCCGACTGCGGGCGCGCCTTCCTCCGCGTTCCCTCCAGAGAGCGCCGCTACCCTCGGATGTACTGCAGCGACCGCTGCCGGCAGGTGGCCGCCCACCAGCGGGTCAGGCTCCGCCAGGTCGAGAGCGTCGTCCAGCCGGAGCGATGATCCGGCCCGGCGGGCACCCCTGATGCACCCAGGCTGCAGCAGCGAGGCAGGCCTCGCATCGTTGATGCCGTCCCCGCTCGCATCGGGGATGCGAGGCGGGCATCGGCGTCCCGCCCTGACCAGCATCGCGGCTCCGTCCTGGCCGTCCAAGGTGCGGGACGATCTGCACCATCGCGGCCGATCTGATCTATCATCCCCACCCCCATGAGCCAGCGAACCGTCCACTTCGAGTGCCGGGGCTGCCATCGCCACGTCAAGCGGCGGGTCCGGCGCGGCCTCTGGCTCACCTGTCCAGACTGCGGAGCCGTCAACCCGGGGCCCGAAAGCCTAGGCCTCCTCCACGTCCGAGGCCCGCGGCCGACCGCGCCCTCGCCAAGGCCCCCCCTTTCCAGCCGCAGCCCGAGGCCGCCGGTCCCATCCAAGGCTCTGCCCGACCAAGAGGTCTTCGAGATATGACCCCCGAGGAGATCCTGCAAGCCCTCCGGGCAGCGGGTGCCACCGTTGAGCCTCGCCTGCGCGTCGAGGCCCCGCCCGGCCTCATGACCGAAGAGTTGCACGATGCCCTCGTCGCGTCCAAGGAAGCTGTGATCAGGCTCCTCCTGGCCCCCGAGCAGGAAGCCGAGCCCAAGGAGACCTCAGTCGGGGAGCGTCAGACGGCCCGCGAAGAGCCCAGAGAACGCCACCCCGGCCTGATCTTCTGACCCATCGTCCGCCGGCAGGGCGAGGGCCCTGGCACCATCGGCGTGATTGTCGGGTTCACCTGAGGCGATATGGAGGTACAGTGCGGGGCATTGGGCATGTGGATCCTGTTCAGGCTCTTGGTCATGGCTACCCTCGCGCTTGCGTGGCTTGGCCTCGCCCTGGGAGCCGAGGCGCTCCTCATCGCGTCGATGATGGCGCTTGGCGTGCTCTTCTACGTCACCGTGATCAACGTCGGACTCCGGCTATTCCGGGCCTTCGGACTAACGATCACCAAGACGTAGGTCCTTTACCATGAGACCGGCGCCTGCGCCGGGCTAAGATGGGCTAGGAGGGCCAATCGCGCTACTTCGGACGAGACCTCCGCTTGGAGGTCCGCGAAGAGCCCCCTTTTTCGGGATCCGTTTGCCGGCGGCGCCGTCGCGGCCGGCACGGCCGTCGGCGGACGCGTCTGGCAGATGCGCTCGTTCACCTCTTCGACCTCGCGCGCCCATGCCTCGAAGACCTGAAAGTTGGCGACCTCACGGCGCGCCTTGTCGACCTCGACCTCGGTGCGCAACTCGAACGACTCCGTCCGGCCCGCCACCGAACGTGTCAGCCGGTGACGCGGACCATGGCCTGGGTGGTCATCGTCGGCGCAGCTGCAGTTCGGCTTTCCGCAGCGGCGGAAGGTTGCACCTACCGTCCCGCGACGGAAGTCACGGATCTCGACGAGTCGCTCATAGAGCAGGGCACGGATCCGTTCGAGTTCTTCGAGTTGCTGCAACGTGGACTGCCTCCGATCTCGTCTGGACACGGGCGCACGTCCAGACTACCAGACAATGACAGTCCGACGGGCTCTGGACTACAAATCCGACGCACACCCCCCCTTGGGCGGGCGGTTGACACATCCCTCCTGACCATGTAGCGTGGCCGCGCCCCGCGCCTCCCCGCCGCCAGCCGCGTTTCGAGTGGTGGGTGCCCCCTTCGGCCGGGCGCCCCTCGCCTCTCCCTCTCGGGAGCGGCCGCCAGACCGCTGGTCCCCAGATCTCTTTGAGGGGGCCGGGGCATGTCAAGTCCGAGGGCCGATCCCTCGTTCGATCTGCGCCCGCCGTGGGGACGTGCGAGGGCGCGGAAGCACCTCCGCTCTCCGGCACAGCCGGTGGCGCACCAGCCGCCAGCGCGCCCGCCCCCGCTCCCCGCGCGCCTCCGGGGTCAGGCAGCCAGATCGTCGCCACCAGGTCCCCCACCGCCACCATTTACCGTGCGACGTAACGGCAGCTATTGACCAACGAACCAGTTCGTTGGTCCTGCACTGATAACCACTCCAGTGGTCTTATCAACTAGGGCGGTAAAGGGAGCTACAGATGATGACATCGCCACCGGAGGGCTGACAATATTGACAGGCTTCTCCAACAGGACGGTAACAAACACGCGGGTAGAATCCAGTGGATCATCGCTGACCAGTGCGATTGTCGACGGAGACGCTACCTCTTGAGACGTTAGTAGACCCAAGCCCGCCATCCTGCTCACTGCGGCGTTCAGAAGCGCTTGTCCACCGGGGCTGTCGGCGAGTTTGTAGTTGCATGATCTCAGCGCGGGGTCCTCGCTTTGGGCTCGGACTATCCCGGCCGCGGCGACTGCCGGGTTGGCCGAGATCGCACTCGGCGCGGGGAAACCCGCTGGCGAATGCACGACGACGAGATCACTGACGCCAGCCACCTGGGAAGTCAAAAATCCCGCGTTCTCAAGTTCAGCCACGGAGTGCCCCAGTGCCAACCGAGCGACCACTGCAAGTTCCCCTGATTCTTGTGCGGAACAGGGCACGAGAGTGGTGGCTTTGAGGGACACATGTTGATCGACAGCGGGACGTGACGCCGTCTTCGCATCACGGTGACCCAAAGGTCCGCCCATTAGCAAAGCCACCACCAGTGCCGCAACGGGCGACAACCAAAGTCGACTCTTCCATTTCATGGCAGCGAGTTGTCCTCCTATTTCCCTAAGGGCAGCTCCGCATTAGGTTGCGGACAACGGTCTGTGGTCCCCACTGAAAGCCCTCCATTGTCACGGCCCTTCCCCCGAGGAGTGTCACTTCCGCCACTGCACGGCCGGCCTGAACACCAAAC
>JBOHUY010000154.1:0-10419 GCA_050735015.1 Candidatus Dormibacterales bacterium
AGGCGGGTGGGCGGGGTCTCATTTGGGTAGAGTAGCGCCGCCGTGGATCTCCTCCAGCGCGCACGCGAGCTCCAGGCGCAGGGCCGCCTGCACGAGGCGCTGGAGGCGGCCCAGGCGGCCTGCGAGCGCCATCCGCGTGAGCCGGAGGCCTGGGCCCTGCTGGCGGCCGTCTCCGGCGCGCTGGGGATGGCGGCCGCCAGCGAGGACGCGGCGCGGCGGGCGGCGGAGCTCTCCGCCCAGGCCTGAGGCGGGCCCGGGGCTGCGTGGATTGAGCCGGCCGTGGGGAGGCTGACCCGCCGACCGGAGCTGGTCGCCCTGGCTTCGCTGCTGGTCGGGGTCGCCATCGTGGCCGCCAAGCTCGCCGCGGGGCTCCTGACCGGCAGCCTGGGGCTGGTCGTCGAGGCCCTCCACTCCGGCATCGACGCGGTCTCCTCGGCCCTCGCCTACGGGGCCGTCAAGACCGCCCGCAAGCCCCCCGACAGAGAGCACCCCTACGGGCACGGCCGGGCCGAGAACCTGGCCGCCTTCGGCGAGGGCGTGCTCCTGCTCGTCACCGCGCTCGCCATCGCCTACGCCGCCGTGGGCCGGCTGGCGGCGGGCCGGCACGGCGTCACCAACACCGAGGTCGGGGTCTGGGTGCTGGTGGCCACGATCGGCGTGGAGTCGGTCCGCGCCGAGGTCTTGAGGCGGGCCGGCCGGGCCGCCCACAGCCAGGCCCTGGAGGCGAGCTTCCAGAACCGGCTGACGGACGTGCTCACCTCGCTGGGGGTGCTGGCGGGCCTGGTCGGCGTGGGGGCGGGCTACTGGTGGGCGGATTCCGCCGCCGCCCTGGCCGTGGCCGGCATCGTCCTGCGCAGCGCCGCCGCCATCTGCTGGAGGGCGGGCGACATCCTCATGGACAGGGCCCCCGCGGGGGCCGAGGAGGACCTCCGCCGGACCATCGGCGCGGTCCCCGGGGTGAGGGAGATCCGCTCCGTGCGCGTCCGCCGGTCGGGGCCGCGCCTTCTCGGCGACGCCCGCGTGGCGGCCCGCCGGACCCTCTCCGTGGAGGGCGCCCAGTCCCTCAGTTCGAGCGTCCGCGAAGCCGTCGCGACAGCGCTCCCGGAGATGGACCTGACGCTCGTCGTGGAAGCCCATCCCCGCCTCGACGACCTCGTCGAACGCGTGCACGCGGCCGCCGCCCGGCACGGCGAGGTGCGCGACCTCCACAACGTGACGGTGGAGCGCGAGCGCGACGGCTCGCTCCACCTGACCATGCACGCCAAGCTGCCCCCCGCGATGTCCCTGGAGGCGGCCTCGGTGGCCAGCGCCGCGCTCGAGCGCTACCTGCGCGGAGAGCTGCCCGAGATCTCGCGCGTGGACGTCCACCTGGAGCCCATGGAGCCCGAGCTGGTGGCCGGCGAGGACGTCACGCGCCGGCAGGCGGCCCTGGCCGCCGCCATCCGGAGCCTGGTCGAGGACCACCCCGAGGTTACGGCCTGCCGCGACGTCGAGCTCAGCAACAGGGAGGGCGCCATCACCGCCCACGTCGTGGCCGAGATGCCGGGCGAGGTCAGCCTCGAGCACGCGCACTCCGTGGAGACCGAACTCCAGGAGACTCTGCGCAGCCACCTCCCCGCCCTGCACGAGGTGGTGGCCCGGGTCCAGCCCGGCCGGCCAGGCCCGGGCGCGGGCGCCTGAGGGGGGGCCGGGAAGACCGCCGCCGGGAAGGCGCGATCAGCCCGTGGAGGGCAGCGCGATCAGGAGCCCCTCAACAGCGCGGCGTCGCCCCGACGGAGCAGGACGGAGCATGACCGGGGCGACGGCACGGGGGCTCTGCCGGCGTCGCGCCGCCGGATTGCGGCCCGGCTTTCGCGCGCGGCCGCCGGGCGCCGAGACCTGCAGGAAAGCGCCGGTGGGGGCGCCGGTGGGAAAGCGCCGGGGGTCAGCGCCGCGCGGGGATGGCGACCGTCCACTCCGCCAGAACCGTGCTGCCGAGCCTGCCGGGGGTCGCGTTGTGGCCCGGTGAGCTCGAGACCACCAGCTCGTAGGTCCCCGGCTCGGAGACGGCGAACACCCGCGTCTCGTCCTCAACCTGCTGATTGACGACCGCCCGCCCGGGTCCGGCGGTGGCGAGCGGGATCTGATAGCGGCCGCTGGGATCGACCACGAAGACGCCCGGCCACGTCTCACCCCACCCGCCCCCGCCCGACTCCCGCACGATCACATGCCCGAGGTCGCCACTCAGCCTTGTGTGGACCTCCAGGTAGGTGCCCGAATAGCGCAGGCCCAAGACCGCGTAGGCGACCTGCTTGGAGCTGTCGGTGATGGGCGCCGGCAGGGGCAAGGACCGGGCGGTCTGGGGCGCCAGGGTGCCGGAAAGCGCGATCTCCAGGAGGGATCGGCCGGCCGGGGTCTCGACCGGGACGTGGAGCGTCAGCCTGGCTCCTGACGCCGCCGCCGGCCCGGACAGGGGCTCGAAGAAGATGGGGTAGACGCCGACACCGATCCCCCATCCGCCGGTCATGTCGTAGCGGTCGCCAAACTGGTCGGTCAGGTAGGGTCCGCCCCATCCGCAGGAGCGCGACGGCCGGCAGCTCTGGTCGAAGGCCGCGAAGACCACCGTGCTGACCTCGTCCGCGTAGCCGCCGCCCACCACCACCTTGAGCGGTCCTCGGCTGGCGGTGCCGTGGAGAGCCGAAACCTGTCCTGACGACAGGCCGGCCGCCCCGAGGACCGCCCGGGTCAACCCGGGGATCCCGCCCGGGAACGCGGCCGCCGTCGCGACCAGGATCGTGGCGGTGGCCGCCGCCAGGCCCCCCACCGTCCGCCTCACCATCCGGCGGCGCGCGGCCGGGGCCCTGTGTCCGACGGCTCCAGGGTGGGGCAAGGGCGGGACCGGGATGACCATCCTGGCCAGCCGGCGCGCGAGTGGGCTTCGGGCGAGCGGATCGAACTCGGCGGTCGTCATCCTTCCTCCTTGAGTCGGGCTCCCAAAAGCAGGATCGCCCGGCGGGTGGCCTGCGCGGCCGCCCCCTCCGAGATGCCGAGCTGGGCCCCGATCTCCTTGTAGGAAAGCCGGGCGCCGAAGCGAAGTGCGATCAAGGTCCGAGGCTTCTTTCTCAGCCCGCGCACGGCCTCCAGGAGCCGGGTGTCGGTGAGCCTCGCCAGCACGACGGCTTCTGCGGCCTCCGCGCGTTCCGCCCCCGGTTCCCGGCGGAGGCGCTCCAGCAGGGAGGCTCTGCGCATCGACGCCCGGCCCGCGTCGCGGGCTACGTTGAGCACGATTCGCCATAGCCACGACTCGAAGGTGCCCTTGCTCGGATCGAAGCGGCTCAGCTTGCGGATCGCGCGCAGCAATGCCTCCTGCGCGATGTCGTCCGCGTCCTGGCCGTTGCGCGTGACCATGGCCGCGAAGCGGTAGGCGCGCTCCCAGCACCGCTCGACGTCCGCTTCGCGAAGGCGGGGCACGACCTCCCCGACCCTCATCGCTCGAAGGGCGTCAGGCCCGGTGCTCATGACCTCAATACGCTCTCCGCCCGGGATTCCTGACGCCGAGGCCCCCGGTAGCTGAGAATCGGACCTCCCGCCCGCACGGGACGACCACTGCGGCTAGGGCGGCGGCCCCGCGGCCAGGCGCCGGATCAGCTCCCAGGTCGACCGCACGTCCGCGGGCGTGGTGCGGATGTTGCCGATGGCGATGCGCAGGGCGATGACGCCGCCCACCTTGGTGTGGGACATGAAGGCATGGCCGGACGCGTTGACGGCCTCCAGGAGGGCCTGGTTGCGGGCGTCCCCCTCCCGGTGCCGGAAGACGACGGTGCTGAAGGGAGTGGGGGCGAGAACCTCGAAGTCGGAGTCGGCCTCGATCCAGGCCCGCAGCTGGCCCGCCATCTCCACGTGGGCCGCGATGCGGGCCCGGATGCCCTCCAGGCCGAAGGCGCGGAGGACGAACCAGAGCTTGAGGCCCCTGAACCTGCGCCCGAGCGCGGTGCCGTAGTCCATGAGGTTGCGGACCTCGGCGCCCTCCCCCGTCCTCAAGTACTCGGGTACGAGGCTGAAGGCGCGGCGCAGCCGGGCCTCGTCGCGCAGGTAGAGGACGCTGCAGTCGATGGGGGTGAAGAGCCACTTGTGCGGGTTCACGACCACCGAGTCGGCGGCCTCGCAGCCGTCCAGGACGTGCCGGTGGCCGGGCAGCACCGCCGCCGCCCCTCCGTAGGCGGCGTCGACGTGGAGCCAGAGGCCCTCTTCGGCGGTGATGCTCGCGATGGCGGGCACGGGGTCGACCGAGGTCGTCGAGGTGGTGCCCACGGTGGCCACCACCGCGAAGGGGACCAGGCCACCGCGCCGGTCGGCCCGGATCGCCGCCCGCAGCCGTTCGGGGTCCATGCGCAACTGCCCGTCCACGGGCACTTTGACCACCCCCCCGAGCCCGGTGCCGAGGGCGATGCCGGCCTTGTCCACGGACGAGTGCGCCTCGGCCGAGGTGTAGAGGCGGAGGCGGGTGCCGTCCACACCCCGCTCGCGCGCGCCCGGCACGGCCGCCTCGCGGGCGGCCCCGAGCGCGTAGAAGGTGCTCGTGGAGGCGGTGTCGTTGATGTGGCCGCGGAGGCCGGCGTCGAGGCCCAGCGCCTGGCGCAGCCAGTCGCAGGCGGCCTCCTCCACCTCGGTGGCGGCGGGCGAGGCCCGCCACAGCATGGCGTTCACGTTGAGGGTGGCGCAGAGGAGCTCGGCCACGATGCCGGGGACAGAGCCCGTGATCCCGAAATAGCCGAAGAAGCGGGGGTGGTTCCAGTGCGTGATGCCCGGAAGGACGACGCGCTCGAAGTCGTCCAGGACGGCGGTCAGGGGCTCGGCCGCCTCGGGTGGGGCGGCGGGGATGAGGCCCCGGACCTGCCCCGGCGCGGTGGCCGAGAGGACGGGGAGCTCCGCCACCCCGGCCAGGTAGGCGGCGGCCCACTCCGCCGCCCGGCCGAGGGCCTCTTGGAGCTCGGCCCCGGCGAGGTCGCCGAGGGTGCCCGCCGGGGGGGATGCCGGCATGCTCAGGGCCGGGCGCCGCGCCCCGCGCGTCCTAGGAAGAGCGCCCGGCGCAAATGTTCATGAACTCGAGGCGCAGCTGGGGGTCGGTGTCGTAGCTGCCCCGCCAGAAGGTGGTGTGCGTCCTCGCCTCGACCTCGCGCACCCCCCGCATCTGGGTGCACAGGTGCACGGCCTCCAGGTAGACGGCCACCCCATGCGCCTCGAGGGCCTTGTCGAGCGCATCCACGATCTCCTGCCCGATGCGCTCCTGCACGGTGAACCTGCGCGCGAAGAGCCGGACCAGGCGGGTCAGCTTGGAGATCCCGATGATGTGCTCGTGGGCCACGTACCCGATGTACGCGTGCCCGAAGAAGGGCAGGGCGTGGTGCTCGCAGAGCGAGAAGAAGGGGACGGGTCCCTCGACGACCTGGCTGATCCGGCAGTCGGGGCCGCCCCGGCACTCGGTCGGGAAGGCCGTGATCAGTTTGTGGTCCCCCTCGTAGCCCTCGGTGGCGTCGTAGAGGGCGGCCAGGAAGCGGGCCGGGGTGCGCAGCGTGCCCGGCTCCGTGAGGCGCATGCCCATGGCCGCCAGGATCTCGGCCATGTAGCCCTGGAAGCGCTCCCACTGCTCGGCCGTGACGTGCCGGGGCCTGACGCGCTCCCACTCGCGGTCCTCCTCACCTTCGGAGCGCAGGGAGCCGACCACCCCGCGCTCGCCTCCGCCCCTTTGCTCCAGCATCCCTCCAGAATCCCCGGCCGGGCGGCCGCGCGCCTCGTCGGCCATCACCCGGACGGGGGAAGCGTAACCCCGGACATGAGGCGAAAGGCGCAGGCGAAGAGCTCGCGGGGCCCCTCGGGGATGACGGCGGCGCCCACCCCGGAGCCTTCCAGGAGGCCTTCCAGGATCCCCGCGTGGACGTCGCAGGCGACGCCCCCGGAGGGGCCGCAGGCCTCGCGGAAGACGCAGTTTCGGGCGACGATGGCGGCCTCGCCATCCCGCCGGTAGCCCCCTCCCAGCCCGGCCAGCGGGGCCAGCGCCTCCTCCACGCCCGCCGCTGGCCGGGCCAGGCCGGCGCCGTACCCGCGGCCCGCCTCGTGGGCGGCAGCCGCGCCCTCTGCCCCGAGCGCGTGCACGCTCTCCGTGAGCAGGCGCGAGAGGAGGCGGAAGTCGCGGCCCGGATGGCTGAGCGTGACCGGGCCGGCGGCCAGGCGGTAGAGGTTGGCGGGCTTGCCGACGGGGCCCCGCCGGCGCTGGCGGGAGAGGTAGCCGAGGGCCAAGAGGCGCTCCAGGTGCGCGAACGCGACGGTGCGGTGAACCCCCGCTTCGCGGCCAACCTCGTCGACGGTGCGGGGGCCGGGCGAGCGGTAGAAGGAGAAGAGGATGTCGCGCCGGGTGCGGTCGCCGAGCGCCCCCACGACGCGGTCGACATCCCCGACCTGCATCTTTACAATATATTGCATCTTAACGCTATAAATCGTGGCGGTACGTTCCGCCAGGAGGTGCGGCGGTGGCTGAATCCCGGCTCGACAGGCTGGTGCGCGGTCAGAGGTGGCTGGACGGCGTGGCCGACCTGGTCCAGCGGCTGGTCGGCAAGACGTACGAGGCCCTGGGCGGCCCGGGCCGGGTCCTCAAGAGCGTCATGCACGGGACCTTTGTGCTGGGGCACCCCCTCCACCCCGCCCTCACCGACGTGCCCCTGGGGGCCTGGGCGGCGGGGGTCGCCCTCGACTACGCGGCGCACTTCACGGCCCGCGTCCCGGAGGCGGCCGGCGACGTCGCCCTCGCGGTCGGGCTGCTGGCGGCGGCCGCGGCCATGCTCACGGGCTACACGGACTTCCACGAGACCTACGGCCAGGAGAGAAGGCTGGCCCTCGTGCACGGCCTCGTCATGACCGCCGCCGCCCTCCTCGAGGCCCTCTCACTGGCCCTGCGCTGGTGGGCGGGTCCGGGTGGCCATCCGGCCGCCGTCGCCATCTCCACGGTCGCCTTCGCGACCGCCGCCGTGGGCATGTTCGTGGGCGGGCACCTCACATTCGGGATGGGCACGGCCGTCAACCGCAACGCGTTCCAGGAGGGCCCTCAAGACTACGTGGAGGTGGGCCCCGCCTCGCGGTTCTCGGAGGGGGAGCTGGTCAGGGTGGAGGCGGGCGGCCTGCCCGTCGTGGTGGTCCGCTCGCCCAACGGGCTCATGGCCCTGGGCGCGGTCTGCTCGCACGCCGGAGGTCCACTCGACGAGGGCACCCTGGAAGGCGACGTGGTCACCTGCCCCTGGCACGGCTCGCGCTTCTGCATGAGGGACGGCCGCGTGCTGGGCGGCCCCGCCACCTTCCCCCAGCCCCTCCTCGACGTGCGGGAGCGAGATGGCGGCGTGGAGGTCAAGCTGGCCCGGCCGCTGCACTGAGGCCCCTGGGCCGGGGCTCCTCGGGCCCGACCTCAGCCGGACGGAACCACGGGGGCCAGCGGCCCGTAGACGAGCTCGAACCGGCCCTCCCCGAGGAGGTCCCGCACGACCAGGGCCCCGGCGGCGAGCCGGGCCGCCGCGCGCGCCTCCAGGTGGGCGCTCCGGCGCGCGGTCGCGCCCCGCAGGCTGTCGGCGCCCCGGGCGGCCTCCCAGGCACGATCTCCGGCGCGTTTCCACTCCCCCAGGCGGCCCGCCTCCGAGGCCAGGCGGCGGCAGTCCAGCCGCGCCGCCTCCACCTCCTCATCACCCGAGGTTTGCAGGTGACGCTCGGCGACCCCGCGCCAGGCCTCCTGGTCCAGACCACCGAGCGCGGAGAGGAACTCGCGGAGGAGGATCGAGCCCGCCACCGGGGGGTCCTGGTCCACCCCGCCAACGTACGCCCACCGGGCCGTCGGGCCCCGCAGGGACGAGACTGTGCGATGGTGTCGCCGGAGCCATCGAGGAGAGCCGAGTCCATGCTCGCACGGGGAGGACGCAGGGCGGTCCTGGGAGCGGCGCGCCCCTACGCGGTCGGCGCCGCCGGCGCCGGCCTCATGACCGCGGCCATGGCGGCCGTCCTGGCCCGCGTCAGCGTCCCCGACCTCCCGCTCGCCTACGTCCTGCTCGTCCTCTGGGTGGGGAGCCGCCACGGCCGCGCCCCGGCCCTGGTCACGAGCCTGCTCAGCTTCGCCGCCTACGACTACTTCCTGGTCCCCCCCGTGGGAACTCTCTCGGTGGCGGGCCCGGCCCAGGCCCTGGAGCTGGTCCTCCTCCTGGCCGCCGCCCTCGTGACCGGCCAGCTGGCGGCCTCGCTGGAGAGGGCCCGTCGTGAGGCCGAGGGGGCGGCCGCCGAGTCGACCGAGCTCTACGCGCTCGCCACCTCCGCGCTCCGGCTTCAGGACGTGGGGTCCGCCCTGCAGCTCCTGGCCGGGCGGGCGGCCGGGCTCGGGCGAGTCGTCTCCTTCACGATCCTGGCTCGAGAGCAGGGAGCCTTCCTGCGCCTGGCCGGGAACGAGCCCACCGGGGAGGCTCTCCGGCGGGCGGCCTGGGCCTTCGAGCACCGCACGCCGCTCGGCTGCACCCTGCGCGAGGGCGCCATCACGATCATGGAGAGCAGGCCCGCGCGGCCCCGCGAGGAGCTCGCGATCCCCCTCACCAGCGGCGCTGTACTGGCCGGCGTGCGGCCCGGGGCCGCCCCCCGCCCGGAGCTGAGGATGCTCTCCGCCCTGGTCGGCCTCACAGAGCTGCTCTTGGAGCGCCGGAGGGCGATCCTGGAGGCGGACCGCCGCCACGCCGCGGAGGCCTCCGACCGCCTCAAGACGGCCGTCCTCTCCTCGCTGTCCCACGAACTCAAGAGCCCGATCGCCTCTTTGAGGGCGGGGTTGACGGCGCTGGCCTCGCCGTGCTCGGGGCTCGGGCGCGAGCAGCGTGAGCTGTTGCGGGGCCTGGACGGCCAGGCGCTGCGGCTGGACCGGCTGGTGGGGGACCTCTTGACCATGTCCAGGCTGGACGCGGGCGCCCCGCCCGAGCTGGCGGCGAGCTCCTTCGCCGAGATGGTGGGGACCGTGCTCCACCAGCTCCGGGGCCGTCTCGCCGACCACCGGGTGACGGTCTCGGTGCCCGCGGATCTGCCCCCCGTCATGGCCGACGAGGTGCAGGTGCACCGCCTCCTCACCAACCTCGTCGAGAACGCCCTCGACTGGACCCCGGCCGGCGGCCTCATCGAGATCGGGGCGGCCGCCCGCGGCGGGGAGCTGGCGGCGTGGGTGGCCAACCAGGGCCCCGCCATCCCGACCGGCGACCTGGAGGCCGTCTTCGACAAGTTCTGGACCGGCCGGACGTCCGGCAGCGGCCTGGGCCTCGCCATCTGCCGGCGGATCGTGGAGGCGCACGGGGGCCGCATCGAGGTCCGCAACTTGCGCCCCGGCCCCCGCTTCACGTTCACGCTGGCCCTGGCCGCCGCGGCGGCGGCGCCCGCGTGAGAGGCCGCGTCCTTGTGGTCGACGACGAGGCCGAGATCAGGCGCGCGCTGAGGGCCGGTCTCGGGTACCTCGGCTTCGACGTGCGCGAGGCGGCCTCGGCAGAGGCGGCCCTGCCCGAGCTCGCGGCCTGGCGCCCGGACGCCGTACTCCTGGACCTCGGCCTGCCCGGCATGGACGGGTTCCAGCTCATCTCCCGGATCCGAGAGAAGGGCCGCTCGGCCGTCATCGTGATCAGCGTCATGCCGGGCGAGACCGACAAGGTGCGCGCGCTCGAGATGGGTGCCGACGACTACGTCGTCAAGCCCTTCGGCGTCGACGAGCTGGCGGCGCGCATCCGGGCGGTCCTGAGACGCCAGGCCGACGTCGTCCAGGGGCGGCCCGCCTTCCGGCGCGGTGAGCTGGAGATCGACCTCGCCCGCCGGCTGGTGACAGTGGCCGGCCGTCAGGTGCACCTGACGCCGACCGAGTACGAGGTGCTCCGCTACCTGGCCCTCCACGCGGGCCGGCCGGTCACGCACACCACGCTCTTGCGCGAGGTCTGGGGCGCCTATGCCGTGGGCGACACCTACAACACGCGGTACGTGGTGGCGCAGATCCGCAAGAAGCTGGGGGACGATCCCGCCAACCCCCGGCACATCGCCACCGAGCCGGGCGTGGGCTACCGCCTGCTGGCGCCCGACTGAGCCCCGGACCCGGCTCAGGCGGGCCCCGACCCTGCCCGATAGAGCTGCTCGGACATGGGCCTCAAGGGGCGCCGGCTGAAGACCGCCTCCACCGGCAGCCCGAAGTACTCCGCCGTGCGCAGGGCGAGGTCCAAGCTGGGGTTGTACTCGCCCCGCTCCAGGTAGCCGATGGTCTGGTAGTTGACGCCCAGCGCCTCGGCCAGGTCCTGGCGCGTGAGGTGACGCTCGGAGCGCAGGACGGCCAGCCGGTTGTGAAGCACGGGCTCGGTGCGCTGGACGTGGCGCGCCATCACGCCTCCCGGGGCGCGTCCGGCT
>JBOHUY010000155.1:0-12905 GCA_050735015.1 Candidatus Dormibacterales bacterium
GCGGCCGCGCTGGCGCCCACGGTGACCCACGCACTCGGAATCACGAGCAGCGTGGGGGCGCCGCTGGCCGCCATCCTGGTCCTCGTCGTCGGCGGCAGCCTCGGGAGCAGCCTCGGGTTCTGGCTGGGCGAGCCGATACGCCTGAAGCTCCTGGGCGGCGCCTCCAAAGGGGTGCCCGACAGCGTGCTCGGGGCCCTGCTCTCGGGCGCCGCCGTACTGGCCGTGGCCTGGTTTTTGGGCATCACGTTCAAGGACGGCCCCAGCCCCCAGCTGGCGGGCCTCATCCAGACGTCGTCCATCCTCCGCAGGCTGGACGCGGTCGCCCCCCGCCCCCCCGCCTTCCTGGCCGGGGTGGAGGGGGTTCTCGCCGGGGTGCCGTTCCCGGAGACGTTCGCGGGGCTGCCCGTGCTGCCCTCGCCGCTGCCCACCCCCGCGGACCCCGCCCTCAACACGCCGGGCGTCCGGCTGGCGGCCCAGAGGACGGTCATGGTGCGTGGCCAGGGATGCGGGGGTGAGGTCAGCGGGAGCGGGTTCCCGATCGGGCCCAACCTCTTCCTCACCAACGCCCACGTCGTCTCCGGCACCACGGGCACCCGCATCGTGCTCTCCCCGGGCAACCTCGACAGCACCAGCTACGCCGCCCGCGTGGTCCTCTTCGACCCCGAGCGCGACGTGGCCATCCTCTACGTCCCCGGCTACTCGACGGGGGCGCTGGCCCAGGCGGGTGCGGGCCGGGGCACCGACGGCGCCGTCATCGGCTATCCGGGCGGCGGCCGGGAACGCTCGGTGCCCGCCGTCGTCGACGGCTCCATGAACGCCCAGGGCCGCGACATCTACAACCAGGCCCTGGTCACGCGGCAGATCTGGGTGGTGGAGAGCGACGTCCGGCCGGGGAACTCGGGCGGCCCGCTGATCGACCTCCGGGGGCGAGTCCTGGGGGTCGTGTTCGCGGCCTCCACCAGCCACCCGGGGCAGGGCTAAGCGCTCACCGACGCTGAGGTCGCCCCCGACATCAGGCAGGCCCAGGGCCGGACGGGCGCCATCGACACCTCGTCGTACGCCTGCGCGGCCTGAGCCGAATCAGGCGAGGAGCTCCAAGACCCCGTCCAGAAGAGCCTGGGCCCCCAGGACCACGAGGCGGTCGTCGGTGTGCTCGCGGGGCGAGTGGCTGACGCCGCCCCGGCTGGGCACGAAGAGCATGCCCGCGGGAACGGCCATGGCCATCATCCCGGCGTCGTGCCCGGCGCCGCTGACCAGCCGGCTCCAAGGCCGCCCCGAGGCCTGGCACGCCCGCTCCAGGGCGGCCGTCACGGCAGGGTCCATGAACTGGGGCTCGCCCGTTCCCGAGCGGTGCGTCATGGAGAAGCGGCAGCCCTCCTGCCTCGCGATCTCGCCCAGGCGCTCCTCGAGCTGCGCCGCCGCGGCGCGCAGCGATCGGGGGCGGACCGATCTCAGCTCCACGACCAGTTCCGCGCGCCCGGGAACCACGTTCACCGCCCCCGGCCACAGGGTGATGACGCCGATGTTTCCGACCATCTCGGGGTCCACCTCTTCCAGCACCTCGCGGAGGCCCGCCGCCAGCCTCGCCGCCGCCCGGCCGGCGTCGCGGCGGGCCCGCAAGGGGGTGGTGCCGGCGTGGTTCGCCTCCCCCTCCAGGACGACGTCGTGGCGCGCGATGCCCACGATGGCCTCCACCACCGCCAGCTCGAGCCCCTCGGCCTCCATGCGCGGGCCCTGCTCGATGTGGACCTCGAGGTAGCCGGCCAGCTCGCGCGCGTGCGCGCCCCGGCTGAGCGCGCGCGAGCCCACCACGCCCCCGCCCGGCCCCGCCCCCTCCTCGTCCCAGAAGCTGACCACCTCCACCCGCCCCGCGGCCGGGTGGCCGGCCTCGAGGAGCGTGCGCGCGACCTCCAAGGCGGCGACGACCCCGTAGGCGCCGTCGAGGCGCCCGCCCGCGGGCACCGTATCGGTGTGGGAGCCGGCCAGCAGCCAGGGGCCTGACGACCCGGGCAGGCGCGCCAGCACGTTGCCCGCCTCGTCGGTCCTCGGCTCCAGTCCCGCCTCGCGCATCCTGGCCGCCAGCCACCGCCTGGCCTCGAGGTCGGCCGCGCTCCCGGCGGGCCTGTCCACGCCCCCGTCGGGGCGGCCCCCGATGCCGGCCAGCGCGGCCAGGTCGGCGAGCAGCCGGTCAGCCGAGATGCGCAAGCGCGCCCCGGTCGAAGGGCAGCCGCTCGAGGAACCTGCCCCAGGTCGCCTCCCCCCTGACCCGATCGCCGTCGTAGACGACCTCGCCGCGGCAGATGGTCGCGACCACCCGGCCCTCCAGCTCCAGGCCCTCGTAGGGTGAGAAGCCGGCCGCGCCGTGGAGGTCGGCTGCCCGCAGCCGGGCGCCGTGGCGGGGATCGAAGAGCACCAGGTCGGCGTCCGAGCCCGGCTCCACTGCGCCCTTGCGGGGCCAGAGCCCGAAGACGCGGGCGGGATTGGTGGCGACGAGCCTGACCATGGCGGGCAGGTCGATGCGGCCGCGCCGGACCCCGTAGGTGTGGACGAGCGGGAGGGTCGTTTCCACGCCGGGGATGCCGGGGGTCACGCGCGTCAGGTCGTCGGCGTCGCCGCGCTGCTCGAGGGAGTAGCCGCAGTGGTCGCTGCCCAGTGTGTGCACCATGCCCGCCGCCACGCGCTCCCAGAGCGCCTCTCGCATCTCAGCGCTGCGCAGCGGCGGCGTCATCAGGTAGCGGCGGACACCCTCGCCCCGGTAGAGGCCCTCGTCGAGCACGAGATAGTGCGGGCAGGTTTCGGCGACGGCGGCGGCGCCCCGCTCACGGGCCTCCGCGACGAGGTCCACCGAGAGCGGGCTCGAGAGGTGGACCAGGTAGATGGGGCTCTCGGTGACCCGGCTCAGGAAGAGGCCGCGCTGGACCGCCTCCGACTCCGCCACCGCCGGGCGCGAGTCGCCGTGGTGGGCGAGGCCGGTGAGCCCGGCCCGCACCAGCTCGGCCCGCCGGCCCTCGACCATGTCGTCGTTCTCGGCGTGCATCTGGACCAGCAGCCCGGCCGAGCCTGAGCGCTGCATGAGCCGGTAGATGGTCCAGTCGTCGACGTAGAACACGGTCCCGCGGTAGGTCGTGTAGACCTTGGCGCTGCTGACGCCCGCCTCCACGACCTTCTCGAGCTCCCCCTCCCAGCCCTCGTCGAGGCGCGTGATGTTGAGGTGGAAGGAGAAGTCCACGTGGCTACGGCCCTCGGCACGCCCCTGCGCGTCGGCGAGGGCGTCCAGGAAGCCCTGGCCGGGCCGCTGCGTGGCGAAGTTGATGTACGTGGTCACGCCGCCCGCCGCCGCGGCGGCGCTCCCGGTCGTGAAGTCGTCAGCGGTCGGCCCGTCGCCGGCGTCGAGCGCGAAGTGGGTGTGGGGGTCGACCAGCCCCGGCAGCACGTAGAGACCGGAGGCGTCGACGATCTCCTCCCCGACGTCCGGCTCGAGGTCGGGCTGCACGGCTTCGATGCGTCCGCCCGCCGCCCGCACGTCGGCGCGGCGCTCGCCCCCCTCGGTCACCACCGTCCCGCCCCGGACGAGCACCTCAGGCCACGCTCACGCCCGGGGCCGGCTCCACCTCACGCCGGGGGCGCCGCGCCGTCGCCTTCGATGCGCACCGGCTGGGCGCCCTCCCAGAGGACGCGCCGGCCCATCTCGCCCAGGCTCTCCGTCCCCGAGACGAGGGTGGCGAAGTGGTTGCCGGCCAGCTGTCCCAGCCGGCTCGCGAAGCTGGCCGCGCCGTAAGCGAAGAGGATCTCGGTCTCGCTGTAGCCGCCCGGGTAGAGCAGGAGCTGGCCGGGGGCGGGATGGCTGGTGGCGTTCTCCCACCGGAGCCCGAGCTCGAGGTCGCCGAGCGGGATCCAGGCCGCCTCCCCGCTCCAGCGGGCCTGGAGGAGGCGGCCCTCCAGGGGCAGGAGGCGGGACAGGGCCGCGCAGGTGGCGGGGGCCGTCGCCTCCTCGAGGCGGGCGGAGAATGCGAGGTCGCCGACGGTGATCCGCAGCACGGCGGCACCAAGTGTTCCACTTTCGGGGGGCGCGCGTCCCCGTTGTGATTCCATAGCGAACAGCGATGGCGAGCATCTCGACGCACGTCCTGGACGTGGCGGCGGGGCACCCGGCCCCCGGCGTGCGCGCCAGCCTCTACCACGGGGAAGACCTGGTGGGGGCGGGGACGACCGATGCCGAAGGCCGGGTGAGAGAGCTCGCGGAAGGCCTCGAGCCGGGCGCCTACGACCTCGTCTTCGACCTCCGCGACTACTTCGGGACGCGCGATCGGATGGTGACCCGGGTGGCCCTCCGGCTCGAGCTAAAAGAGGGCCACCACCACGTCCCCCTGCTCGTCTCCCCCTTCTCGATCGCCTCCTACCGTGGATCCTGAAGAGCTCTTCGAGGCCTCCAGCCCCCTGGCCCGGCGCCTGGCCGGCGAAGGCCCGTACGGCTCGGGCGCGGACCTCATCGAGCGCGCCCGGCATCTGGCCTCCTCGCTCAGCGAGGCGGAGAAGGTGGCCACGCTGGACGCGCACCCTCGAATCGGGGAGGACCGCGGCCGCCTCTCGAGGCACTCGGCGGCCGAGCAGGCCCGCGACCCGGCCCCCGAGCTCGACGCCCTCAACCTCGAGTACGAGAGCCGTTTCGGGTTCCGCTTCGTCACCTTCGTCAACCACCGGACCAATGCAGAGGTCGCCGAGGAGATCCGGCACCGCCTGGGCTCGGGGCGCGAGCGGGAGCTGGAGGCGGGCCTGGGGGCCGTCATCGAGATCGCGACAGCCAGGCTGCTCACGCGCCGCCACGAGATCCGTTACGGGAAGGCGGAGATCACCGTCTACAGGACCCACGCCACCCCCCTCGAAGGCGTGCCCGCCATCCCGGAGTCCACCTTCGACGGGCGCCCCAACACACTCTTCGCCGGCGCCGTCACGGTGGACGTCTTCGGAGAGGACTTCTGGGCCGCCTACACCGAGGGCGACAACGCGCAGGTGGTGCCCACCGACACCATGAAGAACTTCACCTACCAGGCCCTCCTGGACTTCCAGGGCGCCACCCACGAGGGCTTCGCCGCCCGCCTCGGGAGCAGCTTTCTCGAGACCTACCCGCAGATGGGTAGAGTCCGGGTCCGCTTCCGGGAGACGCCCTACGAGCCCATCACCCAAAAGCTCCTCGCCCCCCTCTTGGGCGACCATGGGTTCGTGGACGTGGAGCTCGATCGGGCGGGGATCGTGTCCATGCTCTCCGGGCGGCGCGGGATGAGGCTGGTCAAGCTCACCGGCAGCTCCTTCGCCGGGTTCCCGAAGGACGGCTACACGACCCTCCCGGAACGGATCGACAGACCCCTCCACGTGTTTCTCGACGTCCACTGGCGTCACCTCGAGCCGGCCCGGGCGGCCGCCGAGCAGCGGGGGTGGATGGTCCCCTCCGAACAGGTGCGGGACCTCGTACGGTCGGTCTTCGACGGGTTCGTCAGCCGGTCCATCCAGCACCTCGTGCACGAGATGGCGGAGCGCGCCCTGGAGCGGTTCCCCCAGCTCTCGGAGGTGGTCTTCGAGGCCCAGAACCGCCTTTGGGACACCTCCGCCGCCTCCGACTCCGAGCCCTCGGTCAAGGTCTACAGCGACCCCAAGCCCGCCCACGGCTCGATCGCCCTCACGCTGAGGCGGGGGTAGCAGCTCGGTGGAGGCGCTCGGGGAGCCGGGCCGAGGACGTCGACTCGGGTCCGCTCACGGAGCCGGCCCTGGAGCTTCAGTCGCCGGGCCTGGAAAGGGCCCAGGAGCACCTCGGGCCCTTTGTCTGATCGAGATCCTTTGAAGGGCCGCCCGCAGACGGCGCGGGGACGGCGCCGGGCGACGTTTGAGGTATGGTGCCCCAATCCGTCCGCCCGCCGGCGACGGCAATCTCTGGTCCAGGTGCTCACAGCTTGAGGGTCACGTTCCTCGGTCACGCCGGCCTGTTCGTCGAAACTCGCTTCGGCACCATCCTCTGCGATCCCTGGTTCAACCCCGCCTACTTCGAGTCCTGGTTCCCATTCCCGCGCAACGACGGCCTCGACGTCTCCCGCCTGGGCAGGCCCGACTACCTCTACTGCTCGCACCTCCACCGCGACCACTTCGACCCCCGGTTCCTCTCCGAGCACGTGGACAAGGGCGCCACGATCCTTCTGCCCGACTACCCGCTCGGGCTCCTGGAGGACTCCTACCGCGACCTCGGCTTCACCCGCTTCGTCAAGACACGCAACGGCGCGCCCCTCGAGCTCGACGGCCTGCGCATCGCGATCACGGCGCTGGTGGCGCCCACCGACGGCCCCATCGGCGACTCCAGCCTGGTCGTGGACGACGGCACCGCCTGCGTCATCGACCAGAACGACTCCCGGCCCGTCGACCTCGAGCGCCTGGCCGCCCTGGGCCCGTTCGACGGGCACTTCCTGCAGTTCTCAGGAGCGATCTGGTTCCCCTTCGTCTACCAGTACCCCGGCCCCATGGTCCAGGCGCTGGCCCGCAAGAAGCGCGCCACCCAGATGGAGAGGGCCCTTCGTTACGTGACAGAGATCGGGGCGCGCTGGGTCGTTCCCTCCGCCGGCCCCCCCTGCTTCCTGGACGAGGACCTCTTCCACCTCAACGACTTCGACCGCGCCGACGACAACATCTTCCCCGACCAGACCGTGTTCTTGGACCTCATGCGCGAGCGTGGGCACCTCAACGGGCGGCTCGCCGTCCCCGGCTCCACCCTCGTGTTCGAGGAAGGCGGCTGCCGGGTCACGCACCCCCTGCCGGAGGCCGAGGTGGCGGCGGTCTTCTCGGACAAGCGCGCCTACCTCGAGCGCTACCAGGCCGACCGCCGGGCCGGCATCGTCGCCGCGCGGGCCTCCTGGCCGCGTGGGCGCGTCGACGTGGTGGAGTCCCTGCGGGAATGGTTCGAGCCCCTCTTGGAGAAGGCCGATATCACCTGCGCGGGCGTGGGCGGCGTGGTCGTCCTGGACCTGGGGGACGAGGGGGTCGCCATCGACTTCCACCGCCGGCGGGTGGAGCCCTGGGAGGGCCAGGAGTGGAGCTACCACTTCCGCATCGACCGCTCGCTGGTGGAGGACTGCATCCTCGAGCACCGGGAGGACTGGGTCAACTCCCTTTTCCTCTCCTGCCGGTTCGAAGCCAGGCGCACCGGCCCCTACAACGAGTACATCTACAACTTCTTCAAGTGCCTCTCCATGGAGAGGCTGCAGTACGCCGAGGGCTACTACGCCGAGCAGTCCCCCATCGACCAGTTCTGGGAGGCGGAGGGATACCGCATACAGCGCCGCTGCCCCCACCTCAAGGCCGACCTCACCAAGTTCGCCAGGATCGAGGACGGGGTGCTCACGTGCACGCTCCACGGCTGGCAGTTCGAGCTCGAGACGGGCCGCTGCCTCACCTCCGACGACCGGCGCCTCTACTCCCGGCCCCTCACCGAGGAGGGCGCGGCGGAGGCGAAGACGCCCGCCCGGGCGCCCTCTCAGGAGGCGGCCGGGGCGACCGTGCGGGCGCAGTGCGACCACTGCCTCTACGAGAAGCCCGGCAAGCGCTCGGGAGGGGATGGCCCGGGACCGGGCAAGGGCCGGGCGGCGGGCTGATCCCGGGGCCCTCAAAAAGCCCGCTGCGAACATATGTTCGCTATACTCCCATCTGGTGGTGGGCTGTCTTCTCGTCTCCCGTTTCCCTCTCGCCTGTGAGCTCGCCGAGCGCCCGCTCCTGAGAGGCCGGGCGGCCGCCGTCACGGGCCCGGGCGGAGCCGTCTGGGCCGCCTCGCCGGCCGCCGAGCGGTGCGGCGTGGAGGCCGGACAACCGGTGCGCGAGGCCCTCGGCGCATGTCCCGGCCTGGCCGTCCTGGAGGGCCGCCCGGCGCGCTGCCAGGCCATCTTCGAGCAGATCCTCGACTCGCTGGGCAAGATCGTCTTCACCGTCGAGCCGGGGGCGCCGGGGGTGGCCTACGCCGCCCTGGACGAGCTCGCCCAGTTGAAAGGCCGGCCCCGGACGGCGGCGCCCGCCCTCCTCGCCTGCGCGCCTGACGCCCTCGAGCCCCGGCTGGGCATCGCGCCCTCCCGGTTCGCGGCCCTGGCGGCCGCGCAGGCGGCGCCCGGGGGGGCGTGCCTTGCCGTCGAACCGGGAGAGCTGGTGGGCTTCCTCGCCGGCCGCCCGGTGGAGGTCCTGCCCGTCTCGACGGAGATGCTCCGGCGCCTTCGCCTGCTGGGACTGGTGAGGCTGGGCGAGCTGGCCGTCCTCCCCCGCTCAGCGCTGGCCGCGCAGTTCGGGCCCGAGGGGGCCCTGGCCTGGGACCTGGCCACCGGAGTCCCCGAGGCCCCCCTCTCCCGGCGGCGCGAACGCGTCATGGTGCAGGAGCGGCTCGCGCTGGAACCTCCCCTGGCCAGCCTCCCGGCCCTGGCGGCGGCCTGGGAGCAGACGCTCGGCCGCGCCCTCCGCCAGCCGGCCATGCGCGGCCAGGCCGCGCGCCGGGCGGTCCTGCGCGCCGAGACCGAGCGGGGCCTCGGCTGGGAGCGGGACGTGACCTTCAAGGAGGCGCTGTCGGAGCGAGAGCGGATCTGGCCGGCGGTGTCCTCGGCGATCGCCGAGGCGGTCCTGCCCGGCCCGGTCGCGGAGATCGCCCTGGATCTGGAGGGGCTCACCGCCGCGCGGGGGCGGCAGCTGGCGCTGCCCTCCCAGCGGGGTGGGATCAAAGAGCGGCTGGAGGAGTCCCTCCGGCAGCTCAAGGCCAGGTACGGCTACTGCCCGGTGGGGAAGGTGGTGGAGATCGAACCATGGAGCCGGATACCGGAGCGAAGGCTGGCGCTCATCGACTTCGACCCCTGAACGCCCCCCTGCCGACCGAGCTCAGGCTCATGGGGGGCGAGCCCAAGGCGGTCCTCCACAGGGGGGGCTGGCGGCGGGTGCTGCGGGTCGAGGAGATCTGGCGCGTGCAGGACGGCTGGTGGCGCCCTCCTGAGGTGCGCCGGACGTACTTCCGGCTCTCCCTCGAGCAGGGACCCGTACTGACCGTCTACCAGGACGGCGAGGGGAAGTGGTGGGCGCAGCGGTACTGACGGCCGCCCCCGGCCATCCCCCGCCGGCGCCCGCCGGCCCGGGCTCGGGGCCTGGCTACGTCGAGCTGCACCTGCACACCAACTACTCGCTTCTCGACGGAGCCTCCCACCCGGAGGAGATGATCGCGCGTGCCTCGGCCCTCGGCTACCGGGCGCTGGCGATCACCGACCACGACAACCTCTTCGGCGCCATGGCCTTCGCGCTGGCCTGCCGGGAGCACGGCCTGGAGCCGGTCACAGGCCTCGAGCTCACGCTCGCCGAGGATCCCGGCCAGGGACGCCGCCACCACCTGACGCTGCTGGCGGAGGACCGCCGGGGCTACGGGAACCTGTGCCGCCTGGCGAGCCTGGTCAACGGGCACGGGCTGACCTCGCAGGCTGACCGCGAGCGGCGCCGTCTCGACCCCTGCCTGCCCCTCGCCCGGCTCCGCCCCCACTGCGAGGGGCTGATCTGCCTGACCGGCTGCCGGGAGGGGGAGGTCCCCGCGCTGGCGGCAGCGGGCGACCTCGCCGGGGCAGCCCGGGCCCTTGGGCGATGGGTGGAGTGGTTCGGGCGGGACCGCGTCTACGTCGAGCTCCAGATGAACCTCGTCCACGGCGACCTCTCCCGCAACCGCCGCCTCGCCCAGCTGGCACGGAGCGCGGGCCTGCCGGTGGTGGCGACCGGCGGCGTGCACTACCACGACCGCTCCCGCCACCGGCTCCAGGACGCCCTGGTGGCGATCAAGAACCGCACCACGTTGGAGGAGAGCCACAGGCTCCGCCGTCCCAACGCCGAGTTCGGGCTCCGGCCCCCCGAGCTGGCGGCCCGCCTCTTCAAGGAGTTCCCCCAGGCCGTCGCCGCCACGGAGGAGATCGCCCGGCGCTGCGCCTTCGACATCACGACGGGCCTCGGGTACCGGCTGCCCGCGCCCCCCGTGCCCCCCGGCCACGACCTCGACTCCAGGCTGCGGAGCCTCTGTGAGACCCGCCTCCTGGAGAAGTACGGCCCCCGCGAGCGGGGACCCGCCCGCCGGCAGCTCGAGGAGGAGCTGGGCCTCATCAAGGGCCACGGCCTCTCCGGGTTCTTCCTCGTCTACCACCAGGTCCTGGAGCTCGCCCACGAGGTGGCGAGGGAGGTCCGCGGGAGCTCTGTGCGGGGCTCCACGAACCTCCCCCCCGGCCGCGGCCGCGGCTCCAGCGTGGGCAGCATCGTCTGCTACCTGATCGGGCTCTCGCACATCGACCCCATCCGCAACCGCCTCTTCCTGGGCCGCTTCCTGAACGAGACCATGTCGAGCCTTCCCGACATCGACCTCGACTTCCCCCGCGACATCCGCGAGAGGCTCCTGGAGCGGGTCCACGAGCGGTGGGGGCCGGACCACTCGGCGCTGGTCGCGACCTTCCCCCGCTACCGGATTCGGAGCGCCATCCGGGACTTCGGCAAGGTGCTGGGGCTGCCCGAAGCAGAGCTCGACCGGCTCGCCAAGCTGAGCGACGGCTACGCATCCACCAGGACGCTGAGGAACGAGATGCTCCGCTCCCCCCAGTTCGCCCCCCTGGTGGACACCCCGGGCTGGAAGGACCTGGTCGAGCTCGCCCGGGAGGCCGACGACTTCCCGCGCCACCTCTCCCAGCACGTGGGGGGCATGGTTATCTCCTCCGACCCCCTGGTCGAGTGCGTGCCCGTTCAGCCCGCCGCGTGGCCCGGGCGGTACGTCTGCCACTGGGACAAGGACTCGGTCGACGACGCCCGCATGGTCAAGATCGACTTTTTGGGCCTGGGTATGCTCTCGCTGGTCGAGGAGTGTCTCGACCTCGTCCACGAGCAGCACGGCGAGACCGTCGACCTCTCACGCATCGACTTCGCCGACGAGCGTGTGTACAGGCGCATCCGCGAGGGGGACACGGTCGGGGTCTTCCAGATCGAGTCACGCGCCCAGTCCCAGATGCTGCCCAGGACGCAGCCGGCCTCGCTGGACGACCTCACCGTCCAGGTCGCCATCGTCCGCCCGGGGCCGATCACGGGGGGCGCCGTCAACCCCTACGTCAGGAGTCGCGAGGCGGCCCGCGCCGGACGCCTGGCGCCCGGCCCGCAGTCACCCCACCCCTGCGTCGAGGACGTGCTCGAGGAGACCCTGGGGGTGGTGCTCTTCCAGGAGCAGGTGGTCCTGGTCGCCATGAGGATGGGCGGGATGTCCGCCGGCGAGGCGGAGGCCTTCCGGCGCGCCATGAGCCGCCGCGACTGGGATCGCACCGCCCCCGCCTACAGGGAGAGGTTCATGGCGGGGGCTCTTGCCCGCGACGTGCCCCCGCCCATCGCCGAGAGGATGTTCGAGAACCTCTGCGGCTTCGCGGCGTTCGGGTTCCCCAAGAGCCACGCGGCCGCCTTCGCCCTCCTCGCCTACCAGTCCGCCTGGCTCAAAGAGCACCACCCGCCGGAGTTCTACTGCGCCCTCTACAACAACTGGCCCATGGGCTTTTATCCGCCCCACGTCTTCACAAACGACGCCCGCCGGCACGGGGTCCGGGTCCTGCGGCCGGACGTCAACTCGAGCCTGGCCAGGTGCTCGGTGACCGAGGGCGCGGTCCGCATCGGGCTCGGCTACGTGCACGGACTCGGCGAGGCCGGCGCGGACGCCGTCGTGGCGGCTCGAGTGGAGGGCGGCTCCTTTCATTCCCCCTTCGACTTCGCGCAGCGCACAGGACTCCGCCGGGAGGCTCTGGAGGGCCTGGCGCGGGCCGGCGCCTTCGACGGCCTCGGCGAGAACCGGCGCGAGCTGCTCTGGCGCCTGGGCCTTCTCGGCGACGGCCTGGGCGTGGGCGGCCTGCGCCGGCCGCCCCGGCTGCGCCAGCTGCGGCTGGAACTGCCAACGGCCCAGGACGAGGTCTGCCTCGAAGACTTCTCAAAGTTCGAACGGATGGCTGCGGACTACGCGGTCCTCAAGCTCTCCCCCGACGCGCATCCGATGACGTTCCTTCGCGGCGGCCTCGATCCAGACCTCCTCAGCTCAACGGACCTCCGGTCCCGGGAGCCGGGCCTCGAGGAGGTAGAGACGGCGGGGCTGGTGGTCTGCCGCCAGCGGCCGGGGACCGCGAACGGGGCCGTCTTCCTCCTCCTCGAGGACGAGCACGGCATGGTCAACGTGGTCCTTCCCGCCGAACTGTATGAAGGCCGCCGCGAGGCCGTCCGCACCAGCGCCTTCCTGAGGATGCGAGGCGTCCTGGAAGGGCACGCCGGTGCCGTACCGATGCTGCGAGCCACCCACCTGGCGCCGCTCACCGCAAGCGCGGCTCTGAGCATGCCCGGCGGCAAGAGCTGGGGATGAGCCGACCCGGCTTCTCCGCCCTCCTGGTTGACCGGGCCTCGCCCAGCACCCGAGCCCGCTCCGTGGCGGTGATACCGCCACTGGGTACCACGAGCACGACTTCTGCGGCACGAGGCCTTCCGTGGGCAGCTCTCAACTCTACGAATTGCTATACCGAGGTCACGACTACAAGACGGGGAAGGCGATCTGGAGCTTCTACTTCGCAAACTTCAATGTCCGGGATACGTTTGAGGTGCTCTCGCTGGACGGAGGTGAACCGTTGGCGGGCGGCGAGATCGTCGCCTACCCGGGCTACGGTACCCAGATGCAGACCCACGGAGTGCCCTCACAACAGGTTGAAGACGACAACGGCGTCTGGCACACATGGAATACTTCAATCATCACCTATCAGTGCCAAGATTCCCCGTTCAACTACGTCGCCCACACTAAAGAGATTCGCATAACGTAGTGACAGCGGAGAGGTTTTCTGGGATGATCGATGCATGCGTTCCAGCACACGTCC
>JBOHUY010000156.1:0-3561 GCA_050735015.1 Candidatus Dormibacterales bacterium
CTACCGGATCATCCAGGAGGCCCTCACCAACGTCCAGCACCACTCCGGGGCGAAGACCGTGGAGGTGGTTCTGGTCGCCCACGCGCGCCGGGTCTCACTCAGGGTCCGCGACGACGGCGTCGGGTACGAGCCCCCCGCGACGGCCCCGGCCGGCCGGCGCAAGCTCGGCGTCCTGGGGATGAAAGAGCGGTCCTCCGACCTGGGAGGCAACCTCGAGATCCGGACGGTGGCCTCCGGAGGCACCGAGGTGGTCGCCGAGTTCTCGCTCAGCCCGGTTCGTTGAGAAAGTCCCCCGCCAGCCCGTAAAGGCCGTTGTGCGGCCCTCCGGGCCGGTTCTAGGCTCTCGGCGGGATTCCGCGCAAGAAGTCCCCGCCGTCCGCGTTTACCCCCAACGAGCCGGTCTGCGGCAACTGCTGGAAAGGAGGTGTAGAGCCGAATGTCGAACCTGGTTTGGAAGCTGCGGGAGCTTTTCAGCCGCCAGCGTGGGCAGGGTATGGTGGAGTACGCCCTCATCCTGGTCCTCGTGTCGATCGTGGTCATCGTTCTTCTTCTTACGATGGGCGGCCAGATCAAGAACGTCTTCTCGAACGTCGTAGCCGCCCTGGGCCAGTAGCCCAAAAGGCAAACGCAACATCTTCAGGAGAGCCCCCCCGGGGGCTCTTCTTTTTTTGCCAGCGGTGGCCGGGGGGGGCCCGTCATCCCTTCGGGGCCCCCCGGCTGAGGGGCACGGGCGGCCCGCCGGTGTTTGCGCAAGAAGCCTACGGCGGCCCCGTTTGACGCCCATAGAGCCCGGAAGACTGGGTAGAGCCGCTGCGGCCGACGGCCACGAAAGGGGGGGCCGCGGACCGGCAGCCCAGGTGGGGCCGGGACCACATCACGGAGGTGAATCGAGCCTTGACCATCGCAACGCCGCCTCGCCCGAAGGCGAGCGGAGGACGCATTTTTGTGATCGCGGGGGCAGTGCTCGCGGTCCTCTCCTTCCTCGCCGTCTTCCTGGTCGGGGGCGCGCTGAGCGGAAGCCGGCTCTCCGGCAACACGACCAAGATCGTGGTCGCCGCTCAGGACATCCCCCTCCGGTCCGTGATCGCCGCCGACCAGCTCACGACCATCTCCTTCGCGCAGGCCGACGTCCCGCCGGGGGCCTTCGCCGCCGTGGGCGGACTGTTGCACATGACGGCCGAGCTCAACATCACCAAGGGACAGGCCATCACCGACAACATGGTGGCGCGGTCGCCCGACCAGATCGCGGGGCCCTCGCCCGCGTACCTGCCGATCGCCTCCGGGTTCGTCGCCATGACCATCCCCACGGGCGAGCAGCAGGGTGTCGCCGGGTACATCCAGGCCGGCGACTACATCACGGTCCAGGCCACCGCCAGCACCTCGCTGTTCGGGTCGAACCCGGGCAAGTCGGTCACCAAGACCGTGTTCACGAACCTCCACGTCGTCCGCGTCGGCCCGGACAGCGGCGGCAGTGTCGGGACGAGCTCCTCGGGCCCGGCCCCCACGCAGGCGCAGGGAGGGCTCTCTTCGAGCCTGACCGTGGTCATGACCGAGTGCAACGCCGAGTACCTCAACTGGCTGGCCCAGAACACGACCCTCAAGTACGTCCTCGAGTCGTACAAGGACTACGCACCTCAGCCCACCGGCCCCGACACCAGCTGCCCCCGGATCACCTCCGCGCACGGCGCCGGCCCGGGGGACGTCAACAGCCGCTTCAGCTTCACCTCGGTCAGCTGACGGCCCCGAGTAGGGAGGCGGCACATGCTCGTGGGTGACGTGGGGGACCTTGGCCGGGCGGGCGCACGCGCCGAGCCGGCCTCGGGCCCCCACGCGCCCGCCGGCGGGGGGTAGGCCGGCCTTGGCCACCGCGACGGCCATCGAGCAGGTGGGCATCGTCATCATCGACGACGCCCCCCGGACCCTCGACAACCTCAAGAAGCTGCTGGCCTTCGAGCCCGACATCGACGTCCTGGGCACGGCTGTGAGCGCCAGGGCCGGCATCGAGCAGGCGCGCAGGCTGAGGCCGGACCTGGTCTTGATGGACGTCAACCTGCCGGATCTGGACGGCATCCGGGCCACCGAGATACTGAGCGCCGAGCTGCCCCTCACCCCGGTCGTGATCATGTCCGTCCAGGAGGACCGTGAGTACCTGCGGCGCGCGATGCAGGCCGGCGCGCGGGAGTTCCTCGTCAAGCCCTTCTCGGCCGACGAGCTGGTGGCGGCCATTCGGCGGGTGAACCAGATGGAGTCGCTCAAGCGCGGCGACCGGGCGGCCCGCGGCCACGACACCGCGGGCAAAGGCCAGCGTCCGGCAGCGTCCCGGCAGCCCGCTCACCCGCCCGGGCACGCAGGTGGCGCCTCGGCGGGCCCTGCCCCCGAAGCCACCGGCCCTCAGCCCGGAGGCTCGGGGCGCCCCCGTGAGACCCGCCAGCCCGTTCCCGCGGCCAACACCGACGCGCCCGCGGCGAGCGCGCCGCCGGCGGCCGCCCCCGGCCAGGCCGCGGCTCCAGAGCCCGTGGTGGCAGTGGCCCCTCCGGCCGCCCCGCCCTCCTCGCCCTCGGCGGGCGCCGCGCCTGCGGCTTCACCCCCGGTCGAGCCGGATTCGGGGGGCACCCCCGGGACGGCCGTGTTCGAGAAGAAAAGGTCGGGCGACGCCGAGGTCGCGATCGTGTACAGCGGCAAGGGAGGGGTCGGGAAATCCGTGATCGCCACCAACCTCGCCGCCTCGATCGCGCGCGAGTCGGGAGAGGAGGTCGCGCTCCTCGACCTCGACCTCCAGTTCGGGGACGACGCCGTCCTGCTCGGGCTCGAGCCCACGCGGACCATCACCGACGTCATCGAGCACTACCCCGAGGTGGACGCGCCCTTCATCACCGCTCTCATGCTGGAGGCGGCCCCACACCTGAGGGTGCTGCCCGCGCCGATCAGCCCGGAACTGGCTGACCTGGTCACCCCTGATCACGTGCGCAAGACCCTCGAAGTGCTGCGCGCGTCCTTCGATCACCTGGTGGTGGACTGCAGCTCACACTTGGGGGACGTCACCCTGACCGCGCTCGACTGCGCGGACCGGATCGTGCTGGTGAGCGACCTCGGCATCCCCGCCATCAAGGAGACCAAGCTCTCGCTCAAGCTCTTCGAGTCGCTGGGGGTGCCCAGGGAAAAGATCTTCCTGGTCGTCAACCGCGCCGACGCGGGATCCGAGGTCACGGTCGAGCAGGCCGAGGCCAACCTCAGGTTCCCGGTCTCGGTCCAGATCCCGAGCCGTGACAAGGTGGTGCTCAACGCCATCTCCAAGGGCTCGGCCTTCGTCAACCTGGCCCCGGATTCGGATATCAGCCTGCGCATCAAAGACCTGGCCGGCCAGCTGGCCGCGCTCGGGTCTCGCGCCGGGCGCTCCGCCTCGAGCAGGAAGCTGCGCTTCTGGCAAAGGCCCGCCTGAGATGGGCCTCCTCGACCGCGTAAAGGCCAGTCAGGGGGTCCCCGTCCCGGCCGCGTCCCGGGGCGCGGCCTCGGCCCAGCTGACCCGCCCGCCGGCCGCACCCGAGCAGACCAGCCCCCCGG
>JBOHUY010000157.1:0-3838 GCA_050735015.1 Candidatus Dormibacterales bacterium
CCTCCATTCTGCTGGGGGCGGGACGCGCGCGAGAGCCGCGCCCGTGTGCGCCCACCGCCATCTTGAGGCCCGCCCCCGCCCGAGCGCCTCGAGGACGCCCCCTCCTCCCCGGGGAGGGCGCGCTCGACCCCAACACCCCGGTCGCCCAGGGCGGGCTGCGGGCCTCGCACCGGCGGCTCGACGCCGGCAGGAGCCTGCCCCACCATCCCTGTCACACCCACGACCGCGTCGAGCCGCTGACGCCGGGCGAGCTGTACGAGGTTCAGGTCGAGGTCTGGCCGACCTGCATCGTGGTGCCGCCCGGCTACCGGGTGGCGCTGACCGTGCGGGGGAAGGACTACGAGAAGGAGGGCGGCCTCGGCCCCTCGCCACGGAGTCCTACTACGCCTCCCGAGGCTGCGGTCCCTTCAGCACGCGGACCCGGCCGACGTCTTCGGGGGCCGGGTCGCCGTCCACGCCGGTGGCGGGACCGACTCCTACCTCCTGCTTCCGATCATCCCGCCCCGCTGGCCGAGGAGGGCCAGGGGCTCAGAAGACCTCGTTCCGCGCCCCCGCCTCGAACTCGGCCGTGCGGGCCCGGAACTCGCCCTCGATGAGCAGGCCGCGGTCGAGGACCAGCCTTTCCAGCGAGCGGAGCCAGGACTCGTAGTAGGCGCCGTCCTCCCCGCGCGCGATCTCCTCCACGAGCCGGTCCCGGAACTCGTCCCACTCGTAGAGACGCTGCTCGTGGAGCGCCAGCGCCACCCCGAACGCGCGGCTCTGCCAGGGGGCCTCGAAGACGAGCTCGCCGTTTCGCCGGGGAAGCGCCGCCGCCCCCGGCATGTCGGCGGCCTCGCGGCCTCCCCCGCTCATACCGGCGCCGGCGCGGGAATGCGCGCCACCCCGACCATGGCATCCCTGGTCACCAGCCCGGCCAACTCCTCCTCGGTCATGTCCTCGGTGCCCTCCGGCCGCTCCGGGAGCACCATGTAGCGCGTCTCGGCGCTGCTGTCCCAGACCTCGACCCGGGTGTCGGCGTCCAGCTCGAGGCCGAACTCTTTCAGCACCTGGCGCGGCTCGATGACCATGCGCGAGCGGTAGGCGGCGGACTTGTACCAGGAGGGCGGCAGGCCGAGCACGGCCCACGGGTAGCAGGAGCAGAGCGTGCACACGATCGCGTTGTGAACGCCAGGCCGGTTCTCGACCACCACCAGGTGCTCGCCACGCAGACCCTCGATCCCCAGCTCGCGCATGGCGGCGGCGCCATCCTCCACGAGCCGCCGCCTGAAGTCGGGATCCACCCACGCCCTGGCTACAGCTCGGGCGCCGTTCATGGGACCGATGTCGCCCTCGTAGGCGGCGATGATCCGATCCACCGCCTCGCTGGTGACCAGCCCCTTCTCGACCATCAGTGACTCGAGGGCCCGGACCCGGGCCTCGACCGGGCTCGGGCGCTCGCCATGGTGCCCGCCGCCGTGTCCGTGCTCATGCTCGTGCCCGTCAGCCATCTCTCGTCGCCTCCTTGTCGTCCTCCCGTTCCAGGTAGCTCTCCCAGAGGTCCACCCTCACCCCGTCGCCGGGCCGGGCCTGCGTTCCCCAAAGCTCCGTGGCGTCGAACCGGACCGTGTAGAGCGGCTCCGGGACGTGCCCTCCCGCCGCGCTCTCGTCGGGCAGCTCGAACCTGCCGTGCACGAGGTCGACGACCCCGCGCCTGCCGCGGACGTAGCGGGGAAGGCGGGTGTGACCCCGGGGATGGAAGTTCCGGGCGCGGACCCGGTCACCCTTCCGAAGGCGGGGGGGGCCGCCTTCTTTCAGCGCCGGCAGGCCTTGGTGCACGATCCTCAGCATCCTCTCGGTGAGCTCCGGCGAACGAGGCCGGCGAGAGGCCTCGCCACCGCCGTCGCGGGCCCTCGCTGCCAGCTCTTCTCGGGTCGCGAGCCCCTTCTCGCAGACCAGCCGCTCCATGGCGGTCAGCCAGAGCTCGAAATACGACGACTCCAGGTATTCCCGAGGCGGGATCTGCTCCCGTGACCACCGGAACTCGTCGAGGTTGTAGACACCCTGGGCGGGGAGGATGAGGCTGATCGCGAACACCCGCCCTTCCCAGGCCTCATGGAATCCGGACGCGGAGTCGGAGACGTCGACGGTGCCGAAGCCCTGCATGCCGCCCATGTCGTGCATCCCGTTCAACCGCTGGGCCCTTACCTCCAGCGCCTCACCGGGCCGTGGCGGGAGCCGGCCGGCTCGAGTCAACCTTCTCCATGACCTCGTCCAGGGTGAGCACCCAGCCCAGGCAGCGGGCGATGTTCTGGAGGCCGAAGAAGTGGAGGTCGTCCCCGTACATGGAGTGCACGCAGTCGGAGACGACGATCGTGGCCAGGTCGCGGTTCAGCGACTCGAAGCTGGCGCAGGTGACGCAGGTGTTGGTGTTGATGCCCGCGAGGACCAGCGTGTCGGCGCCCAGCTCGTGCAGCGTGAGGTCGAGGTCGGTGTCACGGAAGACGCTCAGCCGGCGCTTGGTCCTGATCACAAAATCGCCCGGCTCCGGGCCCAGCTCCGGCATCAGTTCTGTTTGCACGGAACCGGCGAGGTTGTGGCGGCTGATCGTGCTCTCGCGCTCCGGCGTCAGCATCTGATTGACGTCCTCGACGGCCTTCCAGAAGGGGTTCCGGAGCGGCTCCGAGGTGCCGTCGGGCAGGATCCGGTTGTGGAGGATGACGTGGATGACCGGGATCTCCCGCGAGCGGGCGAAGCGCACCAAGCGTGCGGTGGCGGCCACCACCCGGGCGGCGGCCTCGGGCGCCACCGGCATCGTGGCCACCTCGGGGTCGAGATGGCCGCGATGGCAGTCGATGGTGACCACCGCCGTGCGCCTGGGATCGATCGTGAGCGCGCCCTTCATTAGCTCGAAGAACCGGCTCCTGTCGACCGTCCGGGGAGCATCCTGACCGCTCATCCCCATGTCCTCCTGGATCCTCCGTGTTGGCCTGCGTGCGCCGGGGGCGGGAGGCGCCGGATCCTCCGCCCTCGGCCTTTTCCGATCAATCTAGTGGACCCTGCCGCCCGGATGCGGAGCGTCCGAGTTTGCTCATCCTCGCTGAGCTCACCAGCGCACCACCGGGATCGAGCCCTCCCCTCAGGCCGACGGGCGGCCCCCGGCGTCCTCGGAGAACCACGTCTTCCACTGCGCCTCGGAGAGGTAGCCCCAGGGCTTGACGTCCTTATAGGTGTGGATGGGAACGTTGCGCAGGGCGCCGTGCACGTTCTCGACCTCGCAGATGTAGATGTTCTCGTTCGGTGACCAGGTTGCGGGGTTGAGTGTGACCGGTCCTCGCGGCGCCTGGATGGGAGTCGACTTCAACGTGTGGATCAGCTTCTGGGCGTTGCTGGTGTCCCCATGCAGCGCTCTCAAGGCCGTGATCAGGAGCCGGTACTTGGTGTATCCGGCGTCGGAGTAGTAGCCGGGATACGTGTGGTAGGCCGCGAAGTACTCGCTGGCGAACTTGGTGTTGGTCGCGCTGGGGATGCCGTCACAGTACTGGGCGGCGACGTTGACGCCCAAGATCGCGCTCGGATCCTCGCCGGGAAGCGCCGAGTAGTCGGTCAGGGTGGTGGTGCCGATGAGCGGGGTCTTCTTCTTGAGGCCGAAAGACGCGTAGGCCTTGGTCAGGCGGGCGGAGGCGGCCCCGGCGGCGAGAGCGAAGACGGCCTGGGTGGTGGTGGGGATCTGGGGGATGAAGGGGCTGTAGTCGGCGGTGGTGATCGGCGCCCAGAGCATCTTGTCGATGTGACCGCCCAGCTGCTCGAAGGCGTGGACGAAGCTGCCGACGTTGATCCATCCGAACGCGTAGTCCAGTCC
>JBOHUY010000158.1:0-10663 GCA_050735015.1 Candidatus Dormibacterales bacterium
GGCACCCGCCGTGCCCAGCTCGCCGTGGCGGCCGCCGCGCTCGCCCTTCTGCTCCTGGTCGCCGTGGCCGGCCACACCCTTTTGGGGGGGGCGCCCTTCCAGCCCGCCCTGGCCGACACCGCCGTCAAGCTGGCCTGGCGCCCAGGGCAGACAGTGACCTACCGCATGGCCGTGGGCCTGGACGGCTCCACCAGCGTGGGTGCGGGCGGGCAGACGGTCCCCGTGCGCCTTTCCCTCCAGGGCGACGAGACCCTGCGGGTGGTGTCCGTGGACGCCGCCGGGGTGGCCACCGTCCAGGCTTCCTTCTCGAACTTCTCGGGCACGGCCGGGGGCACCCGGCTGCCCGCTTCGGCCATGCCCGAGCCAGTCACCTTCCAGATCTCCTCCGACGGGCGCGTCGTGAGCGGCGACGCCACCGGCTCGGGGGCGGGCTCGCTTCCGGGCGCCGACCAGGTCAGCGCCGTACTGCCCCCGGGCGAGGCCCACCCGGGCGACTCCTGGACCGTGAGCTTCGACCGGCCCAACCCCTACGGTCAGGGCGTCCTGCACTACGTGACCCATGACACCTTCCTGCGCTACGAGGAGCTGGGGGGCGTGCGCACGGCCGTGGTCCAGAGCCAGACCACGGTTCCGCTGGCCATGACCGTGGACCTCGGCAAGCTGGCGTCTTTGACCGGCTCTAAGGGCGCCCCCTCCGGGTCTCTGCCGGCAGGCGCCGGCCTCCAGCTCTCGGGCAGCGTCGACTCCACGGCCACGAGCTGGGTCGACCCCGCCGGCAAGGACCTACGCCAGACCCGGGTCACCTCTGTCTTCGACATCAAGATGACGGTCCACGGGCTTGCGGGCGCCCCCGCCGCCCTGGCCGGCGGGACCCACATGAAGGGCACGGAGACGCTCTCGCTGACCGCCACCTAGCCCCGGCGGCGGCCGGTCAGTCGAAGGTGATGTCGCTGGCCGCCCCGCTCACTGTGACGTCGTAGCGGTCGGCGGCGGCCCCGAAGCCCGACGTCGTCCAGGTGCGGTCGCCGAAGCCGGCCAGGCGCCGGCCGAAGACGTCCACGTTGGAGGCCGCGCCGCTGGCGGCGACGCGCACCGGGACCCCGGCTGGGAGGTGCACGGACCCGTTGAAGGCGGCCCCCGAGACGGTGATGGCGACGGTCCCCCGGGGCCGCGGGAGCCGGAAGTCGAAGTGCCCGGCGGCGCCCTCCATGCTCAGCCCCGAGACGCGCCCGGAGCGGAGGTCGGCGCGCCCGTCCACGGCCGCCCCGCGCAGGGCCACGGTCCAGGCCACCTCCGGGCTGAGCGAGACCTGGATGCTCTCCTTGCCGGCCCCGAACCTCAGGAAGTCGAAGCCCCCCGGCGATCCCGGGCCGATGTGGAGGGTGGCCGTGGCGGGGTCGTATGCGACCTCCGGACGCGGCATCCCGGCCGGGTAGTCGACGCGGGCGCTGTAGAGGTCGGGGCCCGAGGCGGTCGTCACCACCACCTGGGCGGCGGCCAGGTCCAGCTCGAGGCGGGCGCTGGTGAGGGACCCCGCGGGCGCGCTGGAGAGGACGGTGCCCCCCGACCCCGCCCGCCCCGGCGCCAGCACGGCGTAGGCGAGGCCGCCCCCGGCGATGACGACCAGGAGGACCAGCGCGGCCCCGGCCGCGGCCCGCGGGGGCAATAGGCCCTGGACCACGATCTCCCCCCCGACCAGGATCAGGAGCAGGGGCCAGAGCGTGGCCAGGCGCCAGAGCGCGGAGACCTGGAAGAGCCCCAGGCTGGCGAGCAGCGCGACCGCCCCCACCAGGATCAGGGCGAGCGGCCAGAAAAGGCCCGCGCGCCGCATCAGCGCAGCCGCTGCACCAGGATCACGAGCCCGATGGCGATGACGACGAGCGGCCAGGCCACACCCCACTGCCACCAGTCCAGGAGGCCGAGGTTGGAGAGCAGGAAGTAGACACCGATCGCGACCAGGACGACCCCGCCCGTGACGCCCCGGCGGCGGGCGCGCCAGCGCGGGTAGAGGCCGCCCCCGGGCCCCCAGTAGGGGCCCCCCGGAGGTGGCTCGCCGGATCCCGAGGGTCCGCCCCCGGCGGGGGGGGCGCCGCCGGCGGGGTCGGACGCGGCCCGGGCCTCGGGCGGCTTCTCGTCGGGACCGCTGAAGGCGGTCCAGGCCGACTCCCCCGCCTGCCGCAGCTCGACGCCCATGCGGCGGACGCCGGCCCCCAGGTCGGCGGGCGCCCGCACAGGGGCCCCGCCGGGGGCGGGCATGACGATCCAGAGCACGAGGTAGAGGGGGATCCCGCCCGGCGTGAAGGCGAGCAGGACGAAGATGACCCGGACCAGGACCGGGTCGACGTCGAAGTGCTCCGCGAGCCCTCCGCACACCCCCGCGACCATGCGGTCGGGGCTCCTCTCGAGGCGTCGTGGCGTCCTCTCCACCGCGCAGCGCATTGTGCCACGCAGAGGGCGTCTCCAAACGCCCCGCGAGCGCGCGTGAGCGGCCTTCAGGGCCCGGCGGCGGGGCGGCCGCGGCCACCCCCCGGCCACCAGTTGAGGCGGCCCAGGACGCGCATGAAGGCGGGCACCAAGATGAGCCTGATCAAGGTCGCGTCGAGGAGGATGGCGGCCCCGAAGGTGAGGCCGAGTGACTTGTCCAGCGTGAGGGACGAGAAGACGAGCACGGCCGAGACGGCGACCAGGATCATGGCCGCGCTGGTGATGATCTGGCCCGTCCGCTCCATGCCCGCCGCCACCGCGGCCGCGTTGTCGCCCAGGCGCAGGTGCTCCTCGCGTATCCGGCTCAAAAGGAAGACCTCGTAGTCCATGGAGAGCCCGAAGAGGGCCGCAAACATGACCGGGGGCACGGTCACGTCGATGAACCCCACGGGCTGGAAGTCGAGCTGCCTCGAGAAGTGGCCCAGCTGGAAGACGAACGTGAGCACCCCGAGCGCGGCCGTCACCGAGAGAAGGTTCATGACCACGGCTTTGACGGGGAGGGCCAGGGAGCGGAAGGCGATCCCCAGGAGGAGGAGGGTGAGGCCGATGGCCGCCCCCACCACCCGGGGCAGGTCGCCCAGCAGCTGGTCCACGAAGTCTTTGTAGGCGGCCGCCTCGCCGCCCACCAGGCCGCTCACGCCGGGCGGCCAGCGGATGGCGTGCAGGCGGTCCAGCAGAGAGCGGGTGGCGGCGGAGTTGTCGGGCCCGGGCTGGCCGACCAGAAAGAGGGCGTAGGGAGGGTGGACGTAGGCGGCGGCCGGGCCTGGAGCCCCGCCTTTCGGCCCGGCCACGGGGAGGGGCGCGGCGGCGGCGGCCACCAGGGGCGCCAGCCGCCCCGCCTGCGCGGGGCCGGCGATGCCCCGGGCGAGGACCAGCACGGGGGCGCGGGCGGGCAGCCCGAGCTCCGCCTGGGCCAGCCGCTGGGCGGTCACGGCGGGGTCTCCGGGGGGCAGGCTCTCGGTCCCCACCACGCCCAGGTCGAGGTTGCGGGCGGGCGAGGCGACGACCGCCACCGCGGCCAGCCCGGCCCCGATGAAGACGAAGGGGCGCCTCATCACCCCGTGGGCCAGCCAGCCCCAGAAGCGGCGCGTGTCACGGCCCCGGGTGAAGGGCAGCGCAAGGGCGTCGACGCGCCGCCCCACGATGGCCATGAGCGCCGGGATGAGGGTCAAGGAGGCGAGGACCGAGATGGCCACCACGAGCATGCCCCCCACGCCCATGGACCAGAGCACGTTGAGCCGGAAGAGCATGAGGGCCCCGAACCCGATCGTGACCGTGCCCCCGGAGACGAGGGTGGCGACGCCCGCCGTGGCCGTCGTCGCGGCCACGGCCTCGGCCACCTCCCGGCCCCCTCTGAGCTCCTCACGGAACCTCTGCACGACCAGGAGCGAGTAGTCGATCCCGAGCCCGATGCCGAGGATGGTGCAGATGTTGAGCGCGAAGACCGAGACGGTGTGGACGCGTGCCACGAGCCCCAGGGCGGCGACGGCGGCGGTGACCGTGAAGGCGCCGGTGACCACGGGCAGGCCGGCCGCCGCGAGGCCGCCGAAGACGAGCAGCAGGAGCACGGCCGCCAGCGGCAGCGAGGTCTTCTCCGCGTTCCTGAGGTCCGACTCGGAGTCGCGGATGAAGGTGTCGTAGACGGCGGCGGGGCCGCCCAGGTAGACGCGCGCGGGGCCAGGCTCCCGGATCGAGCGCGCCGCCGCGGCCACGCCCACGAACTGATCGGGAGTTCGGTTGGAGACCACGAAGAGGCCCGCCGTGCGCCCGTCCCGGCCCGGCACGGGGCCCTGGACCTGTGCATTCCCGGGCCCCGCCAGCCGCTGCAGGTCACCCTTCCAGCGAGCCAGCTGCTCCTGGTAGGCGGATCTGGCCGCGCCCGCGCGGGGGGCCTGGAAGACCGCGTAGAGGACGGGCGCCTTGCGCTCGGGGAAGCTTCTCTCGAGGATGCCTGCGGCGCGGCTGGCCGGGGTGTCGCTGTTGAAGCCGGCCGGGGAGAGCTGCTGCGGGGTCTCGAGGGAGAGGTGGGCGACGGCGGCCACCGCGGCCACCCAGAGCGCCACCACCCACCAACGGTGGCGCGCCATGGCGGCGCCCCAGGCGGCCCCCGCCCGACTCCTCGGCTCCACGCTGGACCGAACCGTACCGGGTCGGCCCCGGGGGCCGCGGGCGGGGTCCGGGGGCCGCTCCGGCGGCCCGAGGTCAGGCGGCGCTCGCGAAAAGGCGCCTTCTGAGACCGTCCACGAGCTCGGTCTCCACCCCCAGCTCCTGGAGGACGCCCAGCCGCACGGCGTCGGCCAGCGAGACGAGGGGGACGCCGTGGCACTCGGCGGCCAGGCGCAGGGATTCCGGCCGCTGGCGGTCGGGCACGTCGAAGCGGTGGGCCACCTTCCGCCACCAGTGCACGCGCCCGTCCACGACGCGGTCGGCGTCCTCGTCCCAGACCGAGTTGCTGATGAGGCAGGCGATGGAGGCGTTCTCGCACCTGAAGCCCTCGTCGCCGTGGATGGCGACCATGCCCCAGCCCAGGATGACGCCGACCACGCTCCCGAAGCCGCTCGGGAGCATGACCTGCTCGCGCCGGGCCTTGCGCAGAGCGCGCACGGGGTCCCAGAGCGCCCAGAACCCGCACGTGCATCCGCGCCCGGGGGCGGACGCGCAGGTGGGGCGGAGCGGGCTCAAGGTGGCGACCAGGCAGGTGGCCCGGTGGGAGCCGGGCTCCCAGACGTGGTCGAGCTTCCAGGAGTGGAGAGCGCCCTCGCGCAGGCGCCAGACCCGCCAGCCCACGACGGGCTCCTGGACCTCTCTCACCCCCGGCCCCCCGGAGCCGTGGGGGCGGCCCGCGCCCTCACCCGCGCCGGCCCGGGGCCGGCCCTGCCGTCGCTTTCCACGCCCAATCGGAACCCCCCGGGGAAGAGTGATTGATCCTAGGCTAGCAGTCCCGGGGCGAGGATTCCAGGGTACCCGCCCGGGGGCTGCGCGCTGGCGCAGAGGGCGCCGCTCGCCGCTCCGCGGCCGGGGGGGCCGGGGTAGGCTTGCACCCGTGGCCCGGAGCCGGCGCGCGGGACGCACCCTGGTCGTTGACCTGCACGGCTACGACGTGGTGACAGCGCTCCAGCTCGCCCGCTCGCGGGTCGCGGAGGCCTACCGGAACGGGGTCGCGGAGGTGGAGCTCGTCCACGGCGCCGCGGACGTGGCCGAGCCCCGCCCCGAGGGCCGGGGCAGGATCAAGTGGGAGCTCCGGCGGATGCTGGAGGAGGGTGCCTTCGACGCCTACTGCGAGAGGGGCGGGACCTGGGTCAAGGCGGGCTCCATCCTGCTCTCGGTCAAGCCCAACGCCAGTCCCCGTCAGAGGGCCTGGACGCCGCCTCCGCCCGCCCCCTACCGCTGATACCTATCGGAGACGGGCGTCCATCACCGCCCACAGGCGGGTGGCCAGATGAGCGGCGACCACGCAGGGGGCGTCTGGCATCCCGGTCTTTCCCGGGAAGAGGCCTTACGAAGACCGCCGCGTGGGGCCGCGCGTTCGGCGGCGCGCGTGAGGCTCCGAGTCACTGGCGATGCCACCCGGCAGCCTTGGAGAAGCCGGCCCGGCGGCAGGCACCCTAGCGTGTGGGTCGTTCCCATCACCGCTCGCAGAGGAGGAAGCCTCCGATGGGCGCCCGGTTCAGGTACCCGCACCACCGCGCACGGCGGCCGCCGCTCGTATGCAGTTCCGTGTGCGCGGTGTCGCAACAGGGGTCGGATTCCCGTGGCTGTGGACATCAGCTTCCCGAGGTGACCGCCCTCTTCACCAGCTTTGCGATCTTCGCCTCGTCGGCTGCGGTCAACGTCTTGAGCGCGTAGCAAGTCGGCCACATCTCACCATCCTCGAGGTTGGCCCTATCGGTGAACCCGAGGGTGGCGTAGCGCGCCTTGAATTTTTCGGCGCTCTGGAAGAAACAGACTACGTTGCCGTCTTGGGTGTATGCGGGCATCCCGTACCAGGTCTTAGCCGCAAGCTGCGGTGCGGTCGAGGCGATGAGCTTGTGGAGCCGTTCGGCCATCTTGCGATCGGACGGCGGCATCTCGGCGATCTTGGCCAGGCAGTCAGCTTCGGCCTCGGCCTTGTCGCTACTCGCCTTTCGTTCCTTGACCAGCTCCTTCATGGCCGCCTTCTCTTCGGCGGTGAATACCTCGGAGGCGGCGCGGGGGGGCTTCTTTGTGGCGGGCACTGGCACCTCTCCTTCAACAGTCCCGATCGTGGCGCGGCCATCCTGCAACGTGGACATCACACAGCAGGAGTAGTCGTGCGGCCATTTCTCCCGAAGTCGCCACCACTTTCCCGCGGCCCAGTTGTGGGGCGTCGACTTCTTGCACGCTCCAAGTCAGTAGGGTTGTAGCGTTTGCAGAATAGCTTTACCACGCGATACCTTGGCGAGGATCTCGTCGACTGATGCCGTCCACTGGAACGGCTTGAGGTCCTCCCACCGCCGCCGGCGCTTCCGCGGCAAGCCCTAGGCCAGCCTCTCCACGATCATGGCCATGCCCTGCCCGCCCCCCACGCACATCGTCTCCAGGCCCACCGTCGCGTCCAGCGTGGCGAGGTCGTTGAGCAAAGTGGCGGTGATGCGGGCCCCCGTCATCCCGAAGGGGTGCCCCAGGGCGATAGCGCCGCCGTGGGGGTTGACGCGGCCGTCGAGGGGGTCGAGGCCGAGCTCGCGGCAGACGGGGACGACCTGCGCCGCGAAGGCCTCGTTGAGCTCCACCACGTCGACGTCGCCGATGGCCATGCGGGCGCGGCCGAGGGCCTCACCGACCGCCTCCACGGGCCCCATCCCCATGATCTCGGGCCGGAGCGCGCTGAGCCCGGTCGCCACGATGCGGGCGAGGGGCCTGAGGCCCAGCTCGCGGGCCCGCCCGTCCGACATCACGACCACGGCCGCGGCGCCGTCGTTGAGAGGGCAGGAGTTGCCCGCCGTGACGGTGCCGTCCTCCCGGAAGACGGGCTTGAGCGTGGCCAGCACCTCCATGGTGGTGTCCGGGCGGATGCCGTCGTCCGCGTCCCAGAGCCGGCCGTCGGGGAGGCGCACGGGGACGATCTCGCGGGCGAAGAAGCCGGTCTCGCGGGCATGGGCGGCGTTGCCCTGGCTCTTGACCGCGTAGCCGTCCTGCTCCTGGCGCGAGACGCCCTTGGCGCGGGCCACGTTCTCCGCCGTCTGGCCCATCTGGATGTAGACGTCGGGGAGGCCCTCGGCGTTGCCGGGCGCGAGCCTCGGGTTCTGGTTGTCGGGGGGGTCGGCCATCCCGTAGACGAAGCGGGAGACGCACTCCACACCCGCCGAGATGAAGCAGTCGCCCTCCCCCGCCCTGATTGCGTGGAAGGCCATGCGCGTCGTCTGCAGCGAGCTCGCGCAGTAGCGGTTGACGGTCGTCCCGGGCACGTCCAGGCCGGCCAGGATGCCCGCCACGCGCCCGATGTTGAAGCCCTGCTCGGCGCCCGGCAGGCCACACCCGCAGATGACGTCCTGGATCATCTCGGGGCGCACCTCGGGGATGCGCTCCAGGACGCCGCGCAGCACGCCCGCGAGGAGGTCGTCGGCGCGCACCTCGGCCAGCGAGCCCTTGACCGCCCGCCCGATCGGGGAGCGGACCGCAGCCACGATGACAGCCTCAGGCACGCCCCCTCTCCCGCTCTCCTCGCCGATCACGTCCCAAGGTGGGATCACCGTACACCCGGCCGCCTCGGCGGCGCCCCGGCGCCAGCGCCGAGTTCCCCTCATGCGACAGCGACGCCTGCCGAAATAAGACCATGTGCCTGTACTATTGCGACAGTTCGATGGGCCAACGTCAGACCAGCGTCCTGATCGTCGAGGATCACCGCGACACGGCCGAGCTGTACGCGCTCAAGCTCCGCCTGGACGGCTACGCCGTGCACCTGGCCGCCGACGCCACCACCGCCCAGGTCATCTACGAGCGCGCCCGTCCGGACGTGGTCTGCGTGGACACCAGGCTGCCGGACCGGGGCGGCCGCGAGGCGGCCGCGGCCTTCGCGGGCGCGGGCGCCGTCGTCATCCTGCTCACCAACGACCAGGAGAGCTACGAGTCCCCGCCCGCGGGCGTGGCGCGCGCGCTGCTCAAGTCGAGGACGACCCCGCGCGAGCTCTCGGCGACCATCGCCGGGCTCGTCGAGCAGAGGTCCGGCACCTCGCAGCGCTAGGGGACGGCCGCCCGGACCCTGGCCTCGAGGACCTGATAGCTTCGCCTGCGGCGGTGCCGAGACCCGCCGCCCCACCGGGACTCGGGATCGAAGTCCCGCCCGGGGGCGCCCCCCTCATGATGGGCGGGTGACCACGAGCAGGGCCCGCTGCGGGAGCTGGCGTTCGCCCATCGGAGCGGAGATGCTGGGCGCGCCCATGGTCTTCTCGCAGGTGCGGCGGGACGGCGAGGACCTCTACTGGGTGGAGCGGCGTCCTCAGGAGGGGGGCCGGAACGCGATCGTGAGGTGGCGCCCCGGCTCCGGCCTGGAGGACGTCGCCCCGCCCGGCTTCAACGCCCGGACCACGGTCCACGAGTACGGGGGCGGCGACTACGCCGTGCACGGGGGCACCGTCTGGGCCGCCCGGCTGGAGGACCAGCGTGTCTGGCGCCTGGAGCCGGGCGCCCCGCCCCGCCCGGTCTCCGCCCTCGGCCCCTTCCGCTACGCGGACCTCGTCGTGGACGCCCGCCGCGACCGCCTCCTGTGCGTCCGCGAGGACCGCACGCACTCGGACAAGGAGCCGGCGGCCGCCCTCGTCGCCCTCCCCGCCTCGGGGGGCGCCGAAGCCGTGCTGGCCCAGGGTCACGACTTCTCGTTCCCGCGCATCTCCCCGGACGGCGCCCAGGTGGCCTGGACTCAGTGGGACCACCCGGCCATGCCCTGGAACGCCACCGAGCTGTGGCTGGGGGAGCTGGCGGGTGAGGTCGTGGCCGGGGCCCGCCGCCTGGCGGGCGGATCCCGGGAGTCGGTCACGGCCGTCGCCTGGTCGCCCGCGGGCGCCCTCCACTACGCCTCCGACCGCACCGGGTGGTGGAACCTCTACCGGCAGGAGGGCGCCGAGGCCGTGGCGGTGCACCCGGCCCAGGCCGACTTTGCCCCGCCCCAGTGGGTCTTCGGCGGCTCCCACTACGCCTTCGCCGGCTCCGGCCGGGTCGTGGCCGCGCACTGCCGGGAGGGCACCTGGCGGCTGGGGGTGGTGGAGCCCGACGGGAGGCTGCGCGACCTGGCCGTGCCCTACCTGCGGGTGGCGGACGTGGTCGCGGAGGGCGCCCGGGCCTGGTTCGTGGGCTCGACGCCGGGCACGGCCATGGCGGTGGTGGAGGTGGACCTCGACTCGGGCGGGACCCGGGTCCTGCGCCAAGCCCACCAGCTGGGGATCGACGAGCGCTACGTCTCCCCGCCCTCGGCACTGAGCTTCCCGACCGCCGGTGGTGAGGCTGCCCACGCCCTCTTCCACCCGCCCCGCAACCCCGACTACGAGCCCCTCGAGGGAGAGCTGCCCCCGCTCCTGGTCCAAGTCCACGGCGGGCCCACCTCATCGAGCGCCGGCTCCGCGGGCGCCTTCCACCTTGAGAACTCCTACTGGACGAGCCGGGGCTTCGCCGTGGCCGAGCTCGACTACCGGGGCAGCACCGGCTATGGCCGCGCCTATTGGGAGGGCCTGCGCGAGGCCTGGGGCGAGGCCGACGTGGAAGACGCCGTCGCCCTCGCCCGCCACCTCGTCTCGGAGGGACGGGCCGACCCCCGCCGGCTCCTCATCCGGGGAGAGAGCGCCGGCGGCTACACGACGCTCATGGCGGCCGCCACCAGCGATGTCTTCGCGGCCGGCGCCAGCTATTACGGCGTCGCGCAGCTGGCGAACTTCGCCGAGGAGACCCACAAGTTCGAGTCGCGCTACCTGGACTGGCTCGTCCGGCCCCAGGACCGCGAGCGGCGCTCGCCCCTCACGCACGCCGACCGCATGCGCACGCCGCTGCTGATCCTCCAGGGCGCCGCCGACAGGGTCGTCCCCCCCGGGCAGGCCGAGATGATCGCCTCCGCCCTGCGGCGGGGGGGCGTGCCCTTCGCGCTCCTTGTCTTCGAGGGCGAGGGCCACGGCTTCCGCCGCGCCCAGACCCTGCAGCGCTGCGCGGAGGCGGAGCTCTACTTCTACGGGAGGGT
>JBOHUY010000159.1:0-8882 GCA_050735015.1 Candidatus Dormibacterales bacterium
CTCGCGGGGCGCCAGCCGGCGGCGGCCGGCGGTGTCGCGGTAGGAGCGCACCACGCCCCAGGCCTCGGCCCTCACGAGCCGAACACCCCCACCGAGTCGGGGGGCAGGACGGCCCTGGCCGCCCGCAGCCGGACCCCCTCGCAGGAGCCGGCCAGGACCGCGTCCGCCGAGACCGCGGGCCGCGCCTCACGGGGCCCGAGGTTGCAGGCCACCGTCACGCGGCCCCTCTCGAGGACGAGCCACCGGGCCCGCTCGTCGTACCTGACCCGCACCCGGTCGAGGGCGCCGTCGGCGAGCTCGGGGAGCTCCCGCCTCAGCGCCAGGAGCAGACGGTGCCACTCCAACAGCCCGCGGTGCGGCTCCCGGGCGGGCTCCTCCCAGTCGAGCCGCGATCTCTCGAAGGTGGCCCGCGCCTGGGGGTCGGGCACGCGGCTGCCCGCGCCCAATGCCTCCACCTCCCCGGCCCGGCCCCTGCGCACGGCCCGGGCCAGGGCGGGGGCGCGGTGGTCGGTGAAGTAGAGGAAGGGGGTGCAGGCCCCCCACTCCTCGCCCTGGAAGAGCATGGGCACGAAGGGGGAGGCGCAGAGCAGCGCGGCCGCCACCCGCAGGCGCCCCTGGCTCATGAGGGCCGAGGAGCGCTCGCCCAGGGCGCGGTTGCCGACCTGGTCGTGGTTCTGGGTGTAGGCGAGGAAGCGATGGCCGGAAAGGCCCCGGGGAGGGCGGCCGTGACTCCGTCTGCGGTAGGGGGACTCCCGCCCGTCGTAAACATAGGCCTGGCGCAGCGCGGTGGCGAGGTCCTCCATGGTGCCGAAGTCCCCGTAGTAGCCCGTCCGTTCGCCGGTCAGGAGGGCGTGGAGGGCGTGGTGGAAGTCGTCCGACCACTGGGCGTCGCAGCCCAGCCCGCCCGCCTCGCGGGGGGTGACCACCCGGGGGTCGTTGAGGTCGCTCTCCGCGATCACCCAGAGCTGGCGGCCGAGGTGGGCCTCCAGCTCGCGGACCCGGCCCGAGAGCTCCTCCAGGACGTGGACGGCGGAGGCGTCGTGGATGGCGTGCACGGCGTCCAGCCGGACGCCGTCCAGGTGGTGGTCACGCAGCCAGCCGAGCGCGTTCTCGATCACGAAGTCCCGCACGCCCCGGCTGCCGGGGCCGTCGAAGTTGACGGCCCTGCCCCAGGGCGTCGTGTGGCGGTCCGAGAAGTAGGGCCCGAGGCCCTCCAGGTGGTTCCCGTCCGGCCCCAGGTGGTTGTAGACGACGTCCAGGACGACGGCCAGGCCGCGTGCGTGGCAGGCGTCGACCAGGCGCTTGAGTCCCTCCGGGCCCCCGTAGGCGTGGTGGGGCGCGTAGAGATCCACCCCGTCGTAGCCCCAGCCCCGCCGGCCCGGGAACTCGGCCACGGGCATGAGCTCGACGGCGTTCGCGCCCAGGGCGGCGACGTGGTCCAGCCTTTCGATGGCCCCCTCGAAGGTGCCCGCCGGGGTGAAGGTGCCCACGTGGAGCTCGTAGATGACGGCCGCGGAGAGGGGGAATCCCGTCCAGGCCCGGTCTTGCCAGGCGAAGGCGCCGTGGTCGACCGTTCGCGAGGGTCCGTGCACGCCCTCCGGCTGCCAGGCGGAGCGGGGGTCGGGCAGGGGGCGGGGACCGCCCGCCCAGAACCGGTAGTCGGTCCCCGGCAGGAGGTCCAGCTTGGCCTCGTGCCAGCCCCCTTCGAGAGCGCGCATGGCGTGCCGGCGGCCCCCGGTCTCCAGCTCGACCCGGCGCGCGCCGGGCGCCCAGAGCTGGGGCCGGGTCATGCCGGCTCCCGGAGCAGGAGCGAGACGGGGAAGCGGCCCCAGGCGGCGGCGAGGTCGAGGCCACCCTCCCCGGCCGCGCCCGTGAAGGCGTCGTGCCAGCGGCCGGGGGGGAGTGCGAGGTGGGCCTCGAGGGCGCGCCCGGCCAGGCCCATGAGAAGGCGGGGGACGGCGGTCACGGCCTCCCCGCCGCGCTCGAAGGCGACCACGTGCGAGGCGTCCGGCCCGCCCACCTCGAGCGGCTGGTAGGACCCGCCCGGTGCGAAGGCGGCCGGGACCCGGCGCCGGGCGGCGAGGGCGCGCTGGACCACGAGCAGCTTGGGCAGCCCCTCGTCGGCCCTCCGCCAGGCCTCCTCGGCCGCCATCGCCTCCACCTCCGAGAGGAGCCGCGCGCGCAGCTCGAAGTCCACCGGGCGGCGGTTGTCGGGGTCGACCAGGCTCAAGTCCCAGAGCTCGCTCCCCTGGTAGATGTCGGGCACCCCGGGGGCGGTCAGGGTGAGCAGCTTCAGGGCCAGCGCGTTGACACGGCCCGGTCCCACCAGGGGGGCCACGAACGCCGCCAGCGAGGCTTGGAACTCGGCGTCGCCGCAGACATCCGCGACGAAGGCGCGCAGGTCCTCGTCGTAGGCCTCGTCGGGCGAGGTCCAGGAGGTGCGGGCGCGGGCCTCCTTGGAGGCCTTCCGCATGTAAGCGGCGGCCCTCCCGGCCTCCAGCGGGTGGGCGCCGACCAGGGTCTGGTAGAAGAGGTACTCCATCTCGGGGTCGGGCGCGGCCGGGCGCCGGTGGCGCCCGCTCAGCCGGGCCCAGGCGTGCACGGCCGCCTGCCAGCGTTCTGGGATCTCGGAGAGAAGGCAGAGGCGGGCGCGCACGTCCTCACTGCGCTTGGTGTCGTGCGTGGAGCTGGCGCAAAGGCCGAGGGGCCGGGCCGCGGCCGCCTCCCGGCAGGCGCGGTGGAACTCGTCCGGTGAGGTCCCGAAGCGGCAGGGGTCGCCGCCCACCTCGTTGAGGGCGGCCAGGCGAGCGTAGGCGTAGAAGGCGGAGTCCTCCACGCTCTTGGCCATGACCGACCCGGAGGTCTGCTGGAAGCGCTGGACGAGCTCCGACTCGAGGCGCCCACGCCGGCGCAGCGTGAGCACGTCGCCCAGGAAGGTGAGCAGCTCGGGGTCGAGGTCGGGCCGGGCGGCGGCGGCCGCCTCCAGGGCCGCGGCCAGGCGGGCGGTGTCGGCGGGGGGGGCGCCGGCGGCCTGGGGGCGCACGTAGGTGCGGTAGACGTCGAGGCGGCAGAGGAGCTCCTGGACCGCCTCCCGGATCTCCCGGCGCGTGTGGTCGCGGTACTCCAAGGTGGCCTCGCAGATGCGGACCACGATGGCCGCCAGCCGGTCCACGTCACTGGCCAGGACTTCTCGCGTGACCAGGTGCTTTCGGTCCTGGACGATCTCCTCGAAGCCCGTCTCGGCGCCCGTGAAGGAGGCGTGCAGGCGGGTCAGGGGCGCCTTCCCGGCGGCGTCCACGAAGAGTCCGGTGACCAGGTTCAAGAAGTCGTAGCCGGTCGTGCCCGCCACCGGCCAGGCGGGCAGGCGCTCGCCGCTCAGGAGGATCTTCTCGACCACCACCCAGGCCCCACCGGAGGCCTCCCGCAGCCGCTCCAAGTAGGCCTCGGGGTCGCGCAGCCCGTCCACATGGTCGATCCGCAGGCCGTCCACGTCGCCGGCCGCGAGCCAGGCCAGGACGAGCTCGTGCGTGTCGGCGAAGACCTGCTCGTCCTCGACGCGCAGCCCGACGAGGGTGTCGACGTCGAAAAAGCGCCTGTAGTCGAGCTCCTGGCCCCCCACCTGCCAGCGCGCCAGGCGGTAGTTCTGGACCGCGAGGAGCTCGTCGAGCGCGGCCGCGGAGCCGTTGAGCGCCTCCAGCTCGGCCTCCAGGGCGCCGGCGACGGCGGGCTCCCCGAAGGAGAGGTCCTCCAGCCGGGCCGCGATCACCTGGCTGTCGCGGTGCCGGGTCCAGGGGCCCGCCCGGCCGGCGGGGGCGGAGGCCGAGAGCGCCCCCGCCGCGCGCGCCAGGAAGCCCAGCTCCTCGCTGCCGCACCGCAGCGCCGCCCGCTCCAGGAGCCCGGAGGCCGAGCCCGGGGCGAGGGGGAGAACGTGCTCGCCGCAGTGCGCGGTGAAGGCGCCCCCCCGGCGCCGGACGGTGATGCCGCCGGCCGCCAGGACGCGGCCGTAGTGGTCGGGCAGGATGGGCAAGAGCACGGTGTCGCGGAGCTTCGACTCGGGCGGGTCCCAGTCCACGTCGAAGTAGGAGGCGAAGCGGCCCTGGGGCCCGTTCTCCAGCACGTCCCACCACCACCGGTTGCGGGGGTCGACGTTGGACATGTGGTTGGGGACGACGTCCAGAAGCTGGCCCAGCCCTTCCTCGCGGAGCGCCGCCACCAGGCGCCGGCGTCCCCTCTCGCCGCCCAGCTCCTCGCTGACGGCGCCGTGGTCGACGACGTCGTAGCCGTGGGTGCTGCCGCGGGCGGCCTGGAAGTAGGGCGAGGGGTAAAGGTGCGTGACCCCCAGCCGGGCCAGGTAGGCGGCCGTGCCGGCCGCCTCCTCGAACCCGAACCCGGGGCGCATCTGGAGGCGGTAGACGGCCCGGGCCCGGGGCGGCTCAGCCCGCATGGACGCGCCGGAGCACCGCCAAAGAGCGCCCGGCCACCTGGAGGACCTCGCCCGCGGGCCGCGCCTCGCCACCCTCGAAGGGGGCGGGAAGGGCCGTGTCGAGGACCTTCTCCCAGCACTCGCCCCAGGGCGGCCCGGGGAGCCGGAACTCGACCGCCTCCGAGTGCGCGTTGAACGTCACGTAGAAGCAGTCGTCGGCCACCTTCTCCCCCCGCGGGCCCGGCGAGTCGATCTCGTCCCCGTTGAGGAAGATGGCCAGTGACTTGGCGAAGCCCTCGCCCCAGCTCTCCTCCGACATCTGGCTGCCGTCGGGCATGAACCAGGCGATGTCGGTGAGGGCCGAGCCGTGGATGGGGCGGCCCAAAAACCAGCGCCGCCGGTGCAGGACAGGGTGGCGGCGCCGGAACTCGATGAGGGCGGCCGTGAAGTCGAGCAGCCCCTGGTCTTTCCCCTCCCAGTCCGTCCAGCTCAGCTCGCCGTCCTGGCAGTAGGCGTTGTTGTTGCCCCGCTGCGTGCGGCCCATCTCGTCGCCGCCCAGGATCATGGGCACCCCCTGCGAGAGCAGGAGGGTGGCCAGGAAGTTCCTCACCTGGCGAGCCCGGAGCGCGTTCACGGCTCCGTCCCGCGAGGGCCCCTCGACGCCGCAGTTCCAGGAGCGGTTGTCATCGCTCCCGTCCCGGTTCCCCTCCCCGTTGGCCTCGTTGTGCTTGGCGTCATAGGAGACCAGGTCCCGCATCGTGAAGCCGTCGTGGGCGGTCACGAAGTTGACGCTGGCGTAGGGCCGGCGCCCTCCCGACTCGTAGAGATCGGAGCTGCCCGTGACCCTGAAGGCGAGCTCGCCCAGAGTGCGGTCCTCGCCCCGCCAGTAGTCCCGCACGGTGTCCCGGTACCTGCCGTTCCACTCCGACCAGAGGACGGGGAAGTTGCCGACCTGGTAGCCGCCCTCGCCCACGTCCCAGGGCTCGGCGATGAGCTTGACCTGGTTGAGCACGGGGTCCTGCTGGATGAGGTCGAAGAAGGCGGAGAGGCGGTCGACGTCGTGGAGCTCGCGGGCCAGGGCCGAGGCGAGGTCAAAGCGGAAGCCGTCCACGTGCATCTCCAGGACCCAGTGCCGGAGGCTGTCCATGATCAGCTGCAGCACGTGGGGGTGCCGCATGTTGAGGCTGTTGCCGGTGCCCGTGAAGTCCATGCAGTGGCGGGGGTCGTCGGGCATGAGCCTGTAGTAGGCGGCGTTGTCGATGCCCCGGAAAGAGAGGGTCGGGCCCAAGTGGTTGCCCTCCGCCGTGTGGTTGTAGACGACGTCCAGGACGACCTCGATGCCCGCCTCGTGCAGCAGCTTGACCATCTGCTTGAACTCCTGGACCTGCTCGCCGCCGCGCCCCGAGGCGCTGTACTCGTCGTGGGGGGCGAAGTACCCGATCGAGTTGTACCCCCAGTAGTTGCGCAGCCCGCGGTCCGTGAGGGCCTTGTCGTGGACGAAGTGGTGAACCGGCATCAGCTCGACGGCGGTGACGCCGAGCCTGGTCAGATGCTCGATGGCGGGGGGCGTGGCCAGCCCGGCGTAGGTGCCCCGCAGCTCGGGCGGGATGTCGGGGTGGAGGCGCGTGAAGCCCTTGACGTGGGCCTCGTAGAGGACGGTCTCGTGCCAGGGGGTCCGGGGGTGGCGGTCGTCGCCCCAGTCGAACCAGGGATGCACGACCACCGAGCGGGGGGCGAAGGGGGCGCTGTCGGTCTCGTCCCGGGCGAGGTCCTGGCGGGGGTCGCCGAGCCGGTAGGAGAAGACCCCCTGCCCCCAGCGCACCTCTCCCTCGATGGCCTTCGCGTAGGGGTCCAGGAGGAGCTTGGCGGGGTTGCAGCGGTGGCCGGCGGCGGGCTCGAAGGGCCCGTGCACGCGGTATCCGTAGCGCTGGCCGGGGCCGACCCCGGGCAGGTAGCCGTGCCAGCAGAGGGCGGTCCGCTCGGGCAAATCCAGGCGCGTCTCCGCCCCGGCCTCGTCGAAGAGGCAGAGCTCGACCCGCTCGGCGACCTCGGAGAAGATCGAGAAGTTGGTCCCCGCGCCGTCGAAGGAGGCCCCCAGGGGCTGTGGCTGGCCGGGCCATAAGGTGGGCATGTCGGATAACTTTAACTGAGCCCTAAGGTGTCGGGAAACCTACCTCTTCGATGTCATCGCGACGCCCTCGCGGACGGATACCATCGGCTTCGTGCCGCGCAGCCTCGTCATCGGCAACGGAAGCTGCCTGGTCGGGTACGACGCCGCCTACGACCTGAGGGACATCTTCTTCCCCCGCGTGGGGCAGTGGAACCATACCCTGGGCAACCCCTGCCGGACGGGGTTCTGGGTCGACGGCCGCTTCTCCTGGGTCTCGGACCCCGGCTGGTCGCGGCGGCTGGGCTACGCCGGCCGCACCCTGGTCACCGACGTCCAGCTCGAGAGCGCCGCCCTCGGAATCAGCGTCCACTTCGCCGACTTCGTCGACATGAGGCGCAACTACCTTATCCGGGACGTCAGCGTCACGGCCGCCCGGGACGCCGCCCGTGTGCGCATCTTCTTCCACCACGACTGGTACTTCTTCGAGTCAGACCTCGGGGGCACGGTGCTCTACGACCCCCGTCACCGGGCGCTGATCGCCTACAAGGACGACTGCTACTTCCTCCTCGGGGGCCGGGTGGGGTCGGGCCGGGGCATCACCAGCTGGGCGGCGGGCAAGAAGGGCGAGGGCGCCCAGGGCACCTGGGTCGACGCCGAGGACGGCGAGCTCTCGCGGCATCCCATCGAGCAGGGCTCGGTCGACTCCACGATCGGCTTCGACGTGGGCGGCGTGCTCGCCGGCCGCACGGTCAAACTCCTGCACTGGGTCTGCATGGGGCGCAGCCTCAAGGAGGTCTGCCACTTCGGCCAGGACGTCATCCTGGCTCGGGGCGAGGAGACCTACCGGGGCCGCACGGCGGCCTACTGGAGCCGCTGGTGCGGGAAGGACGCGCGCGACGTGGGCGGCGCGCTCTCGCCCGAGGTCGACGAGCTCTACCGGCGCAGCCAGCTGGTGGCGCGCCTCCACTGCGACGGCGGGGGAGGGGTGGTGGCGGCCACCGACTACGACATCACGAAGTTCGCCCGCGACACCTACGCCTACGTCTGGCCACGCGACGGGGCGCTCTGCGCCGCCGCCCTCGACGGCGCCGGGCTGGTCGAGGTGACCAGGCGGTTCTTCCTCTTTTGCCGCCGACTCCTGTCGGAGGAGGGCTTCTTCCTGCACAAGTACGGCCCCGACGGGCACCCCGGCAGCTCCTGGCACCCCTGGGTGGACGAGGGCGGCCACCGCGTCCTCCCCATCCAGGAGGACGAGACGGGCTTGGTCCTCTGGGCGCTCTGGCAGCACTTCCGCCGCCACCAGGACCTCGACTTCGCATCCGAGCTCTACACGAGCCTGGTCCTGCCCGCTGCGGACTGGATGGCGGGCTACGTCGACCCCGACACCGGCCTGCCCTGCCCCTCCTGGGACCTCTGGGAGGAGAGGTGGGGCGTCCACGCCTTCACCGTGGGGGCCGTGTGGGGCGGGCTGGACGCGGCCAGGCGCTTCGCCGAGCTCTTCGGCGACGAGACGGCGGCCTCGCGGTACGAGGCGGCGGCCGCGGCCCTGCGCGAGGCCGCCGACCGCTTCCTGCACCGGCCCGAGCTGGGGCGCTTCGCCCGCCGGCTGACCCTGGACGGGGGCGGGGCGGTGACGCCCGACCCCGTCCTGGACAGCGCCCTCCACGGCCTCACGCGCTTCGGCATGTACCCCGCAGACGACCCCCGCATGGCCGCCACCATGGCCGCCACCCAGGGCCGGCTCTGGTTGCGCACCGAGGAGGGGGGGATGGCCCGCTACGAGGACGACCCCTACTTCCGGGTCGAGCCCGACGCTGAGACCGCCCCCGGCAACCCCTGGTTCATCTGCACCTTCTGGCTCGCCCAGTGGCAGATCGCCTGCGCGCGCTCGGCGGGAGACCTGGCCGCCCCCCGCGCGCTCCTCGATTGGGTGGTGGCGCACCAGCTCCCGGGGGGCCTGCTCTCGGAGCAGGTCCACCCCCACACCGGCGCCCCGCTTTCGGTCTCGCCCCTGGCGTGGAGCCACGCCGAGCTCATCGTCACCGTCGACGACTACCTAGGCAAGCTTCAGGAGCTGGGCCAGGGCGGAAGCGATTGACCGCCGCCCGGGCACCGCTCCAGAGCGCCACCAGCCGCGCTCGTCGGCCTTCCTGCGCACCTCCTCGGCACGCCACCGCATCATGGTCTCCGCCTCGTAGATGTTCATAGCGCTCCTCGTGACCTCCTCCTCGTGCCAGCGCACCGCAGCCTCCGCCTCAGACCGGTCCATCGGCTCGCCTCCTGAGAACCGGCCGGCCGCCCCGTCGACGCCCGCCGGATGCTAACCGCCATAGCTACAACGCCAGTTAG